>NZ_JAMJFM010000029.1:0-117777 GCF_023544705.1 Streptomyces sp. MCA2 | reverse complement strand
TCCACCCCAAGAATCCGAGGTGCCCGCAGCCCCGCCCCGTATCGTCGCTGTGACCCCTTGACCGGGACCCCGGCCGCATCGCGGCCGCAGAGGCCCGGCGTACCGCCGGTCGCACGAGGCCGGCCGCCCGACAGCGGGCCTCCGATACACAGCGGGACAGGACACCACCTTCATGCACGGATCACGCATATCGACCGGCACGCGCCGCGGGCTGGCCGCGGCCGTGGCTGCCGGAACGCTGCTGACGGCGCTCACGACGGCGACCTCGGCCTCGGCCAGCACCGCCAGCACGCCGGTGGACGGCTCCAAGGTCGTGTGCACCTCGAAGAAGCCGGGCCTGGCGCCCGCCCTGTCCCACGACATCGCCGACGCCCTGCACGGGCGCAAGGGCGCCTCGGCGCTGTCGGTCTACGACCCGCACACCGGGACCCGCTGCGATTTCAAGGCGGGCACCCACTTCGACTCGGCGAGTGTGGTGAAGGTCACTGTGCTCGGGGCCCTGCTGCGGCAGACGCAGGAGGCGCACCGCGAGCTGACCCCGCGCGAGGTGAAGCTGACCACCGCCATGATCACCAAGTCGGACAACAAATCGACCTCCGCCCTCTGGCGCCAGATCCGCCCCGCCGGCATCAAGCACTTCCTGTCCCTGGCGGACATGCGGGACACCGTCCCCGGCGCGGGCAAGGCCTGGGGCCTCACCCAGATCACCGCCGGCGACCAGC
Organism: Streptomyces sp. MCA2; assembly: GCF_023544705.1. NCBI lineage: Bacteria > Bacillati > Actinomycetota > Actinomycetes > Kitasatosporales > Streptomycetaceae > Streptomyces > Streptomyces sp. MCA2. The sequence continues at coordinate 117,055 of NZ_JAMJFM010000029.1, read as the reverse complement.
TCAAGCTGATGCAGCTGCTCGCCAAGGACAACACCGTCCTCACCGCGGACTCCCGCGGCTACGCGCTCGACCTGATGCACCGGGTCGCCCCCGACCAGCGCTGGGGCGTTCCGGCCGGCGCTCCCGCCACGACGGACGTTCACGTCAAGAACGGCTGGCTGCCGCGCGACACCGGCGGCTGGCGGGTGAACAGCGTCGGCACCTTCACCGGCAGCGGCCACGACTACAGCATGGCCGTCCTCTCCACCGGAAGCCGCACCATGAAGTACGGCGTGGACACGGTCGAGGGCGCCGCCCGGGTCATCCACCGCGATCTGACCCACTGAGGCGCGGAGGCCGGGCCGGCTTCCTTCAGTTGCCCGGTGGCGGCGGGACGCCGCGGCCGACTTCTGCGGTACGACTATGCACTCCCCAGGGTGACCGGTACCCCGATCGGCCCCGCGCGGTGCGGGAGCGGCGATATCAACGCCGCATCGAGGCAGTGGGTCCGGTGGGCCGAGAGGTGTTCCGCCGCCGGCCCGCCGCCACACCGCACTCTGGGAGGAACTCGGTGCCAGGCCGCGTCAAGGCAGACCTCAAGGGAGTTCCCGAAACGGCGTTGTGGACGCTCTACCACCGCGCCGCCGAGGCCGCCCGCCCGGACACGGTGCTGGCCGATCCACGCGCCGTACAGCTCATCGGGGAGGTCGACTTTCCCTTCCGGGACCGGCTGGGCGGCGCCCGGCCATGGCTGGCGCAGGCCATCGCCCTGCGGGCCCTCGGATTCGACGGAGTGGTGCGCGCCTTCCTCACCGCCCATCCGGACGGCACCGTGATCGCCCTCGGCGAGGGCCTGGAGACACAGTTCTGGCGGGTGGACAACGGACGGGCCGACTGGGTCACCGTCGACCTCACCGACCCGTTGGCGCTGCGCAGGCGTCTGCTGCCGCACGGAGCGCGCCAGCGGCTCGTCGCCTGCGATGTCCGCGACAGCCAATGGACGGCCGGCATCGACCCCTCGCGCGGTGTCCTGGTGACCGCGCAGGGACTGATGATGTATCTCCAGCCCGCGCAGGCAACTCAGTTGATCGCCGCCTGCGCCGATGCGTTTCCCGGCGGCTCGATGGTGTTCGACACCGTGTCACGGCGCTTCAGCGCCCGCACCCGCACCGGCGCCAAGGGTCCCGGCGGCCATCGTCTGCCCCCGATGCCCTGGGGCATGGACGCGGCCGACCGGGACCGGCTGCGCACCGCCCATCCGGCCATCAGCGACGTGTCCGACGTTCCGCTCCCCGCGGGCCGCGGCTTCCTCGGCTACCTCGCCCCGCGCGCCGCGGCCCTGCCCCTGCTCCGTGGGGACCGCCCGCTCATCACCCGGCTGCGGTTCGGTACGGCGCCCGCCCGGCTGACCGGCTGCCCCTGAGGAGCCGCTCGGGTGCCACGGGCCGTGCGGGTGCGGCGTGCCGTGTGGATGCGGCGGGCCGCACGGCTCCGACGCGTCGGAGCCGTGGGCACCCTCTCATTGACGAAGCGTCAGCCGCACAGGGCTTGGGAGCGTGCCCTCCTCAGTCGAGGGTCACCGGGAACCGCTCCTGGAGGCTGACCTCCAGCACCGGGTAACCCAGTTCCAGGACCTGGGAGACGATCCGGGCGCTCTCCTGGGGACTTATGCTCGGCAGGATCTCCGGCAGCCGCCGGGCCAGGTCGCCGGCGCCGGGGATGTCCGTGTGCAGCCCGAAGGCGGGCGCGAAGCGTTCGCGTCCCGCGCCGCTCTCCCCGTCGTCCCCGCCGGGCAACCGCTCGGCGTCCGCCGCAAGGACGAGGATCTGTCCGACGCCCGGCCCTGCCAGGGGGTACGCCCACCACAGCAGGTCCACCGCGCCCGTCCCGGCGGTGGTCATCCGGGCCCGTCCGGCCGTGGGGTAGGACGCACCACCGGCCGACGAGGTCTCCAGGACAGGGAAGTCGGCCCCCTCCGCGCCCTTGCTCATCTCCCCGCCGCTGCTCGCCGCCGAGCCGGGGCGCTCCGCCAAGCCGTGGCGCTCTTCCGCGCCATCGCACTCCGCCGAGCCGTTCGTGCGCCGGGCGCCCCACTCCTCGTCGCCGAGCGCACCGGTGACCGGCATCAGATCGACGGCGGGGGCGCCCACCGCCTCCTCACGGGTGGGCCCGAAGAGCCGGTGCGCACCGCCGCTCCAGTGGGAGATCCGGCCGTCCGCGCCCACCACCACGACCGCAAGCGGAATCCGTCCGGGCGCCGCGTCCCGGGGCGCCCCGAGGGTCAGGTCGTCGCCGCGCAACGGGCCACGCTCCATGGGTGGTTGCTCCTTCGTACACCGACCGTGCACCACCCCCATCACGGTACGACCGCGGCACGGTGCGGCGGGCGGCATTCCCCGAAGAGGGAGCGCGTCCGCGCACCGTGCGCACCGTCCGCCGCAGGCGTCGCGGAGCCCTCAGTCCTCGTGCCCGAGCTGGAGGTCGCGCTCGGTGCGTCCGCCGCCCGCCATCCGCAGGACGGTGGCGACCGGCGGGTATCCGGCGGCGATGACGGTGTACTCACCGGCCGACAGATCCACGAAGCGGAACAGCCCGTCGGCTCCGGTGGTCGCGGTGTCGACGACATTGCCGGCGGCGTCCAGGAGGGTGACCCTGGCGTCCTCGACGGGCCGTCCGCCGCCGGCCCGTACGGTCCCGCGCAGCACCGCGCCGCCGGCGAGCTCGATGTCCTGGCGGGTCTCCCGCGAGGCCTGGACGGTCACCGGCAGCGCGGCGGGGCGGAACGCGGGGGCACTGGAGGCGAGCGTGTACTCGCCGGCCACCAACTCCCCGATGACATAGCCGCCTTCGCGCCCGCTGCGGGTGGTGGCGACGACCTCGCCGCGGACATCGGTGAGGGTGACCATGGCATCGCGTACGGGCGTGCCGTCGGCGGTGGTGACGGTGCCCGCGAGGCGCCCGGCGCCGCCGAGCACGACGTCCAGCTCGACCGGCCGCTCGCCGACGGTGACGCTGACGGCCTGCGGCTGGTGCCCGCCCGCCGCGGCGATCAGCACATACGAGCCGGCGCCCGGGGTGCTCAGCGCATACCGCCCGTCGTCGCCGGTGGCGCCGCGGCCGACCTGGCGGCCGGCGACGTCGATGAGGGTGAGCGCGGCGCGCGGCACGATGCTGCCGTCATGGTGCTGGACGGTGCCGCACACCGGGACGCCGGCCATGACGGTGGGCTGTCCGGTGCCGGCGTGGCTGTGCATACGGGAGTAAGCGGCCCGGGAATCACCGGAGTTGGGGGCGGTGGGGTCCGGGATCGACCGGGCCGGGGGCACGGCGGCGGGGTCGGCCGGATCGCCGTACGGCGCCTGCGGGGTCGGGGAGGCCTGCGGAGCGTGAGAGGCGTGGGACACCAGGGGTTTCTCTTTCAGGAAGAAGGCGAGCACAAGGCCCAGGACGAGCACCGGCACGAGATAGAAGAAGATCCCCGGCATGGCGTGCGCATACGCGGCGACGTAGCTGTCGCGCAGCGAGGCGGGCAAGGCGTGCACCAGTTGCGGGGTGATCGACTCCGGGTCGGGCAGCCGCGCCGACTTCGGCAGCCGGTCGCCGAGCTGGCGGGCCAGCCGGTCGGCGAAGAGGGTGCCGAAGATGGCCGCACCGACGCTGCCGCCGATCTGCCGGAAGTAGTTGGAGGCGCTGGTCGCGGTGCCGAGGTCGGCGGTGCGTACGGAGTTCTGCACGGCGAGCACCAGCACCGGCATCACGAAGCCGATGCCGAGGCCGAGGATGCCCATCCAGAGGCTGTAGACCTCGCGCGCGGTGTCCTGCTGCATCCCGGACAGCAGCCACATCCCCACCGCGGCCAGCGCGCAGCCCACGACGGGGAACACCTTGTAGTGCCCGGTGCGGCTGATGAGCTGTCCGGAGACGATGGAGGCGAGGACGATGCCGCCCATCATCGGCAGCATCAGCAGCCCGGACTCGGTGGCCGTGGCGCCGTCGACCATTTGCAGGAAGGTCGGCAGATAGCTGGCGGCGCCGAAGAGCGCGATGCCGACGACGGCGCCGATCAGACCGGTGACATTGAAGACCGAGTCGCGGAACAGCCGCAGCGGGATCAGCGGTTCGGCGGCGAAGTGCTCGACGGCGAGGAACAGCAGGGCACAGCCGAGCGCACCGGCGCCGAGGCCGAGGACGACCCGCGAGTTCCAGGCGTACTCGGTGCCGCCCCAACTGGTCAGCAGGACCAGGCAGGTGGAGAACGCGGCGAGCAGCAGCGCGCCGGCGACATCCAGCCGGGCACGGCGCGCCGGCCGGGGCAGCTTCAGCACGAAGGCGATGACCAGGAGCGTCAGTGCGCCGAACGGGACGTTGAGGTAGAAGCACCAGCGCCAGGAGGCGCGATCGGTGCAGAAGCCGCCGATCAGCGGGCCGGCCACGGAGGCGAGGCCGAAGGCGGCACCGATCAGGCCCATGTAGCGGCCGCGGGCCCGTGGCGGTACGACATCGGCGATGATCGCCTGGACCCCGATGATGAGCCCGCCACCGCCGACGCCCTGGACGGCCCGGAAGGCGATCAGTTCGTCCATGGTCCGCGACCAGCCGGCCAGCGCCGAGCCGACGGTGAAGACGAGGATGGCGAAGAGGAAGACGGGCTTACGGCCGAAGAGGTCGCCGAGCTTGCCGTAGAGGGGCAGCCCGATGGTGGAGGCGAGGAGGTAGGACGTCACCGCCCAGGACATCTGGCCCAGGCCGTGCAGCTCCCCGACGATCTTCGGGAGCGCGGTGGCGACGATGGTCTGATCGAGGGCCGCGAGCAGCAGCGTCAGCATCAGACCGAGGAAGACCATGCGGACACGGCGGGGGCCGAGCGGCACCGCCGTACCGGGGGCGGGGTCCTGGGGGCTGTCGTGCGCGGCCGGGGCCGGTGTCGCGCCGGATACGGGCGGACCGGATACGGGCGGACCGGTCCGCTCGACCCGCTCGACCCGCTCGCTCAGGGTGGTCCCGCCCACGTGCTGCTCCCCTCGTCACGCCTGTTGCCGCCCAATTTCTCGCATTGGGCGACAACACCGAACAACCGCGGCGAAAGGGTGCGTGCGGGGTGGGAAGGGACGTCAAGTACGTTGCCCCGGGCGCCTATTGGGCTCCCATCAGGGCTTTCCGTACGGAGGCGTTCCGGCGGGCCGGACACTTCGGCTCACCGGAAACCACCCGAACCGGTGAGTGTGACGTCATGCGCTCAGGGTGACGGCTGTGACCGCCGATCACTTCGCCACGTGGGCGGCGAGGTTGTCGAGCAGCGCATCGTAGATCCGGCCGAGCCCCTTGGGGGCGAAGGTCCGCTCGAAGAAGCCGCCGATACCGCCGGCGCCCTCCCAGGTGGTGGTGACGACGACCTTGGCGCGCTTCTCGCCGGCCGGGGTGACGACCCAGGTGGTGACCATCGAGGAGTTGCGGTCCTTCTCGACGAGCTGGCCGTCGGTCGGCTCGTCGACCTCCAGCAGGCAGTCGCGCACCCGCTTGCTCGTGGCCTGGAGCTTCCAGTGGACGAGGGTGCCCTTGCCGTCGCCGCCCTCACGGACCTCGTACTCGCTGAAGTGCTCGGGCAGCAGCTGGCGGCGCGTGCCGGAGTAGTCGGCGAGCGCGTCGAACACGTCCTCCGGGTCCGCCGCGATCTCGCGCTGCGTGATGGCCTCGACCTGCCCCATGTGTGTCTTCCTCCAGTACTCGGCTGCCGGTCCTGCGATCCGCGCCAAGCCAACCACCCCACGGCGGCGCGCCCAAATTCAGGGCCACCGAACCGCAAGGGAACACTTGTTCTATTATGGATGCGGGGGGCCCTGCTGGATCCAGAAGGAGGCCCGATGCGCTGGGACAACCTCGGCGAAAGCCCGGCCGCGCTGTTCGGTACGGACGTCGTCAGCCGGACGTTCGACACCCCCGAATTCCGCGGGATCACCTTCCACGAAGTACGCGCCCGCTCGATCGTGAACCGGGTCCCCGGCGCCTCCCGGATGCCGTTCGAATGGACCGTGAACCCTTACCGCGGCTGTAGCCACGCCTGTGTGTACTGCTTCGCGCGCAAGACGCACAGCTACCTCGACCTGGACACCGGACAGGACTTCGACTCGCAGATCGTGGTGAAGGTCAACGCCCCCGAGCTGCTGCGCCGCGAGCTGGCCGGGCGGCGCTGGCGCGGTGACCACATAGCGATGGGCACCAATGTCGACTGTTACCAGCGCGCGGAAGGCCGCTACGGCCTGATGCCCGGCATCATCACGGCGCTGCGCGACCACGCCAACCCCTTCTCGATCCTCACCAAGGGCACGCTCATCCTGCGGGATCTGGCGCTGCTCCAGCAGGCCTCCGAGGTCACCGACGTCGGCATCTCCGTCTCCGTCGGCTTCCTTGACCGCGAGCTGTGGCGCACGGTCGAGCCCGGCACCCCCGCCCCGGAGCGCCGGCTGGACGTGGTGCGCACGCTCACCGCACACGGCATTCCGTGCGGGGTGCTGATGGCGCCGGTGATCCCGTTCCTCGGGGACTCGCCGGACCAGCTGCGAGCCACGGTCCGCGCCATCGCCGAGGCCGGCGCCGGCTCCGTCACCCCGCTCGTGCTGCATCTGCGGCCCGGCGCCCGGGAATGGTTCATGGCGTGGCTGGGGCAGCACCACCCGCATCTGGTGCGGCGTTACGAGACGATGTACGGGGACGGCGCCTACGCCCCGAAGTGGTACCAGCGCCGGATCACCCGCCAGGTCCACGAATTCGCCGCGGAATACGGCATCGGCCCCTCCCGGCCCGGCCTGGCCCGCCGGATTCCGCCGACGGACGCCGGCCCGGAGGCGACCGGTCCCGGTTCACCCGGCGCACCCCGCGGCGAGGGCCCAGACTCCCCGGCGGAGCCGACCCAGTTGACCTTGCTATGACCCGGCCGGAGCGGTCAGGCCTACTGCCACCGAATCCCTTACTCAGGTCGCCATGGGACCGGAGCCGCCTCCAGGGTCCGCGCCAGGCGGTTGCGCGCCTCCGTCTGGGCCCGGATCCGCTCATCGATGACGGCGAGCCGCTCACGGGCGATGCGCAGGCCCTCGGCGGACGGCGGCGCGGTGGACATGTCGCCGTCCAGGCAGGGGGTGAAGCAGTGGACGTCGGCGAGGGTGAGGCCCGCCGCGAGGAGAAGGGGGTACCTCCCATGCCCTTAAGGCATGGGGGAGGATGTTGCGGACCCTGACGACCGCGGGCTCGCCGTAGACGCGATACCCGTTCGCCGCCCGCTCCGAGGCGATCAGCCCCTCGCGTTCGTAGTGCCGCAGCGCGCGCGGCGACGCCCCCGTGACCTGCGCCAGCTCCCCGATCCGCACCGGATCACCTCCCTGTCCGGCACCGTTTCTACCAGGGCGGGGACGGGCGGCCCCGGCCTGCACCGCACGGGCCGCCCCGTGGCCGTGCCCGTCAGCCGACCACCGCTCCCCCATCGACCGGGAGAATCACCCCGGTCACGAACGACGCGGACGGCGCCGCGAGCCGGGTGACGGCCCAGGCCACCTCCTCGGGTCGGCCCACCCGCCCCATGGGGGTGTGCTCGATCTGCCACTTCCGTAGGGCCGCCCGCTGCTCCGGGGACCAGCCTTGGTGCCGCGCGATCGGGGTCTCGATCGCACCGGGGGCGACGGCGACGACCCGTACGCCGCGTGGTGCCAGCTCCACCGCCCAGCTGCGGGTGAGGAGTTCGAGCCCGGTCTTCGTCGCGGCGTAGACCGAGTTGCCCGGCCGGCCCCGCTGCCCGACCGAGGTGCTGATGTTGACCACCACACCGCCGGTCCGCTCCAGGTGGGGCACCGCCGCCTGGGTGAGCAGTACCGGCGCGACGAGGTTCGTCGCCAGCAGCGGCTCCATCCCCTCCTTGGTGAAGCTGCCCAGCGCCCCACTGCCCACCACCGCGGCGTTGTTGACCAGCACGTCCAGCCGGCCGTACGCCTCGACGGCCTGGCGTACGAGATCCTCGGGTCCGCCGTCCGCGGTGATGTCGGCGGCGCAGGGGACCACCTCGCCGGGCCCGCCGGCGGCCCCCGCCGCCGTCTCCGCCAGCGGTGCGGGCCGGCGGCCCACCGCCAGGACGCGCGCCCCCTCCGCCGCGAAGGCATGGGCGGTGGCGCGCCCGATCCCGGTGCCGGCCCCGGTGACGATCACAACTCTGCGGTCCGTTCCGGGCGCGTCCGGCCCGGTGTACGTGGTGCGTTCCATGCCGGGAGTCTCGAACCCTGACACCAGGGGCAAGGTCAAGCGGCCCGCCCCCGGACCGTGCGGACGGACGGCCGGGAAACTCTTAGGGGGACACCCCTAGCCTCTCCGGCATGGATGGGTCTCTTGAACGGAGCCGGGCGCGGCCCCCGCACCCGGTCCGCATACGGGAAATGACCGAGGCCGATATCGACGCGGTCTCGGCGGTGCGGGTCCGCGGCTGGCAGGCGGCGTATCGCGGACTGATGCCGCAGGCGTACCTGGACGCGATGAGCGTGGCGGTGGATGCCGAGCGGCGGCGGTCGTGGTTCGCGCGGCGGTCGCCGGAGGTGTCGGACCTGGTGGCGGAACGGGACGGGGACGTCGTGGGCTGGGCGTGCGTCGGACCGGCCCGGGACCCCGATATCGCCCCGGGGGCCGAGGAGTTGCCCGCGCCCGCGCCGACCGCGGGTGAGCTGCTCGCCCTCTACGTCGCGCCCGGTCTGATCGGCACCGGCGTCGGCCGCGCCCTGATGGCCGCCGGCACCGCCCGCGCACGGGCGCACGGCTACCGCGCGCTGTATCTGTGGGTGGTACGCGGCAACACCCGTGCCCAGCGGTTCTACGAGCGGGCCGGTTTTGCGCCGGACGGGGCCGAGGAGGCGTACGAGGTCGGCGGCCGGAGCGTCCCCGAGCTGCGTTACCGGCGCCCGCTGACGCCGGAATCGGAATCGGAATCGGAGCCGCCGCCGGGGCCCTCGCCCCGCTCCGGCCCCTGACCCCGCCCGCCGTCTCCGCGGCCGTCTCCCGCGCCGTCCGGCGCGGCCTCCTTTTCCTGAGGCCCGGCGTTCGCCTTCACCTGGGGCCCGGCGTCCGCCCTCACCTCCTCGTGCACCCCCAGCCGCGCCAGTGACGCCGCCGCGGCGGCCGCCAGCCGGGGATGCCCGACGGCGGCGGTGAGCGAGGGGACCGCGCGCCGGTCGCCCAGCGCGCCCAGGCCCTCGACACAGGCGAGCGCCACCCGCCAGTAGGGGTTGTGCGGGGTGAGCAGTCGCTCCAGGGTCGCGATCAGCGCCGGTACGGACTGCGGTGCGCGGAGTTCGGCCAGCAGCCGGACCGGGTGCAGGGCGTAGGCGGTGCGCAGCGGGTTGGTGGCGAGCGCGGCGGCGGCGCGGGCGGTGCGGGGGTCGCCGAGGCGGCCCAGGGCGTGCGCGGCGGTGGCGCAGCGCACCGGGTCGCGGTAGTTCAGCAACAGCACGAGCGTCTCGAAGGCGCGCTTGTCGCCGGCGCAGCCGAGGATGAAGGCGGCGATCTCCCTGGCCCACAGCGGACGTTCGACGGCGACCAGCATCCGGGCCAGTTCCTCCCGCCCGGCCGGCGTCTTCTTGCGGGCCAGCCCCAGCAACCGTTCGTAAGCGACCAGATCCTGTGGGGAGCGGAGTTCGGCCCGCACCCGGTCCGTCAACTCGTGGAATTCCTCTTCCATTTGCCGCTCCCCTCCCGCCGGCCGCCCCGGTTCCCGCGACGTGGCCCGCACCACAGCCTAATGACCCCGCCTACCCCTGGCGCTCTGGTTACTCACCGGTTAACCTGCTGGAACGAGCAGCACCACTGCTCGGGCGGCCTGGTGACGCAGCCGCCACAGTGTGAAGTCGGTTCGGCACAGCACGACAGCAGTACGGAGAACACGGCACGGCCCCGGGACAGGGCTCGCCGCTTCTCCCGCACCGCCGGCGCTCCCGCAGCGCTGCGGCTCCCGCGGCCCACCGCCGCTTTCCGGCCGCTGCGCAGGGCAGACAGCACGCCGCGCGGTACCCCTCAGTCGTCACTTCTCCCCTGCCTTCAGGGGAACACCCTCAGGAGTCTCGCGATGGGCCCTCAGTCCACCCCTGATCTCTCAACTGCCCCCTCCCCCCTGTCCCTTTCCACCGTCGCCGTCGTCGGCCTGGGCACCATGGGCACCGGCATCGCCGAGGTGCTGGCCCGAGCGGGCCGCGAGGTCATCGGTATCGACACCGACGAAGCCGCGGCCCGGCACGCCGTCACCACCCTCGAAGCCGCCACCGCCCGTGCCGTGCAGCGCGAGCGGATCACGGAGCGGGAGCGGCAGGACATCCTGGCCCGGTTCCGTACCTTCACCGACCTCCAGGCCGCCGCGGACGCCGATCTCGTCATCGAGGTGGTGCCCGAGGACTACGAGCTCAAGCGGCAGGTCTTCGCCGGGCTGGACGCCGTGGTGCGCCCGGACACCATCCTGGCCACCGGCACCAACGCACTGTCCGTGACCCGGCTGGCCGCCGACTCGCAGCGCCCCGAGCGGGTGCTCGGCGTGCACTTCTTCAACCCGGCACCGGCCATGAAGCTGATCGAGGTGGTGTCCTCGGTGCTCACCGCGCCCGCCGCGGTCGCGGCCGTCACGGACCTGGCGCACGACCTGGGCAAGGACCCGATCGCGGTGGGTGACCGCCCCGGCTTCGTCGCCGACGGCCTGCTGTTCGGCTACCTGAACCAGGCCGCGGCGATGTACGAGTCCAAGTACGCCACCCGCGAGGACATCGACGCCGCGATGCGGCTCGGCTGCGGGCTGCCGATGGGCCCGCTGGCCCTGCTCGACCTGATCGGCGTGGACACCGCGCGTACGGTCCTGGAGGCGATGTACGCCGAGTCCCAGGACCGGCTGCACGCCCCCGCGCCGATCCTCGGCCAGCTCGCCGAGGCGGGGCTGACCGGCCGCAAGGCGGGCCGCGGCTTCTACACGTACGACGCCCCGGGCAGCGGCACGGCCGTGCCGGACGCGGAGAGCCCGGCGGCCGCCGATGAGCTCGCCGGCGGGCGTACGGTCACCGGCGTCGGCGTGGCCGGTTCCGGGACGATGGCCAGCGGTATCGCCGAGGTCTTCGCCAAGGCGGGCTTCAAGGTCGTGCTGGCCGCCCGCAGCCTGGAGAAGGCGGAGAAGGCCAAGGCCAGGATCGCCAAGTCGCTGGGCCGCTCCGTGGACAAGGGCCGGATGAGCGCCGAGGCCCGGGACACCGCGCTGGCGGCGATCACCCCGGCCGGGTCGCTGGACGCGTTCGCGGACGTGGACCTCGCGGTCGAGGCGGTGGCCGAGGACCTGGCGGTCAAGCAGGAGCTGTTCACGACCCTGGACAAGGTCTGCAAGCCGGGCGCCGTCCTGGCCACCACGACCTCGTCGCTGCCGGTCGTGGCCTGCGCCCGCGCCACCTCGCGCCCCGAGGACGTCGTCGGGATGCACTTCTTCAACCCGGCGCCGGCCATGAAGCTGGTGGAGGTGGTCCGTACGGTCCTGACGGCCGACGACGTCCACGCCACCGTGCGGGCGGTCTGCGCCAAGGTCCGCAAGCACCCGGTGGACTGCGGCGACCGGGCCGGATTCATCGTGAACGCGCTGCTGTTCCCGTACTTGAACAACGCGATCAAGATGGTCGAGGAGCACTACGCGACCCTGGACGACATCGACGCCGCCATGAAGCTCGGCGGCGGGTACCCGATGGGCCCGTTCGAACTCCTCGACGTGGTCGGCCTGGACGTGTCCCTGGCCATCGAGAAGGTGCTGCACGCCGAGTTCCGCGACCCCGGGCTGGCCCCGGCGCCGCTGCTGGAGCACCTCGTCGCCGCGGGCTGCCTCGGCCGTAAGACCGGCCGCGGCTTTCGTGAGTACGCCCGGCGCTGACGCGTCGCGGCACCCCGGCCCGGCCGGGGGAGGGTGGGGTGGACTGCTGGAACCCGACGGCGGTCCACCCCCGCTCACAGGGGCAAAGGCTGCACCTCATGCCGCAGGTCGCGTAAATATGCAGTACCGTCCCCACATGTCCCAGCCCGCTCGTACACAGCCCTCCGACACCGCAGACACCACCACTCCCGGCACCCGCCGGGCGGCTGCGCAACGGCTCAAAATGCGCCGTGAATTGTCGGCGGCGGCGATGGAGCTGTTTGCGACCAAGGGCTATGAGGCGACGACGGTCGATGAGATCGCGGCCGCCGCGGGCGTCGCCCGGCGTACCTTCTTCCGCCACTTCCGCTCCAAGGAAGAGGCGATCTTCCCCGACCACGACGACACCCTCGTCCGCGCGGAAGCCGTCCTGGACGCCGCCCCGCCGCACGAGAATCCGCTGGACACGGTCTGCCGCGGCATCAAGGAGGTCATGCGGATGTACGCGGCCTCCCCGGCCGTCTCGGTGGCCCGCTACCGCCTGACCCGCGAGGTCCCCACCCTGCGTGAGGCCGAGATCGCCTCGGTGGCCCGCTACGAGCGGCTGTTCACCCGCTATCTCCTGGGCCACTTCGACGAGGGCGCACACCGCGAGGGCGACGACGATCCGCTGCTCGCCGAGGTCGCGGCGTCCGCCGTGGTCACCGCGCACAACCACGTACTGCGGCGCTGGCTGCGGGCCGACGCCCAGGGCGATGTCGAGGCACAGCTCGACCACGCCTTCGCGATCGTCCGGGAGACCTTCGGCGCCGGCATCGGCGCGGGCCGCACCGGCAGCGGGGAGACCCCTCCGGCGGCCGTCTCGCGGGAGGGCGAGGTCCTGGTCGCGGTGGCCCGCACCGACGCCCCGCTGGACGAGGTCATGCGCACCATCCGCAAGGCGATCACCGAGCGCAAGTAACGGCCTTCCGGCCGGAACCGGAGACGAGCGCGGCCCGGTGCCCTTGGGCAGACCGGGCCGCGACCCGGATGGCGTAACGCCCTCCCTGCGCACGCTGCGCACATATCCCCTTCCTCTGCGTCATCCGCACGCCTCCCATCGGCCCTCTTTCGCTCATGCGTGCCGCCCGGATGACATCTGAGAGAAATTCTTGGCACTCAGTGTCTTGTCGCCTGGCACGCGGTGTCATACGTTGAAGGTGTCCGGGCGGCCGGCGTGCTGCGAACCCACGCACGCCGGCTGTCCCACCAGCCCTATGCGGCTGTCCGCCCGGATGCCTGCGTCACAGGCACTTCCCAGCTGCTGCTGGGCACCGCGCTCACCAAGCGCTGCCAGGCACCGCGGCCGACGGCTCTGCGACCCCCGCAGAGGCGACGGCAACGGGGCCACCCCGGCCGAACCGACGGCACCACCTCTGCACCACCCCCGACGTTCCCTCAAAGCCGTTCCCCAACGAGCTTCGCCGGAGGCACCCCGTGAACGAAATCCTGGACGCAATCCTCGCGCCTGACACCACCAGCGCCGACTTCGCCGGCCTGACCATCCCCGAGTCCTACCGCGCGGTGACCGTGCACAAGGACGAGGCCGAGATGTTCGCCGGCCTCGAAAGCAAGGTGAAGGACCCCCGCAAGTCGCTGCACGTCGATGAGGTGCCGGTGCCCGAGCTGGGCCCGGGCGAGGCGCTGGTGGCCGTCATGGCCTCCTCCGTGAACTACAACTCCGTGTGGACCTCGATCTTCGAGCCGGTGTCGACGTTCGGGTTCCTGGAGCGCTACGGCAGGCTCTCCCCGCTCACCAAGCGGCACGACCTGCCGTACCACGTCATCGGCTCCGACCTGGCCGGCGTGGTCCTGCGCACCGGCCCCGGTGTCAACGCCTGGGGCCCCGGCGACGAGGTCGTCGCGCACTGCCTGTCCGTCGAGCTGGAGTCCTCCGACGGCCACAACGACACCATGCTCGACCCCGAGCAGCGGATCTGGGGCTTCGAGACCAACTTCGGCGGCCTGGCCGAGATCGCACTGGTCAAGTCCAACCAGCTGATGCCCAAGCCGAAGCACCTGAGCTGGGAGGAGGCGGCGTCGCCCGGTCTGGTCAACTCGACCGCCTACCGCCAGCTCGTCTCGCAGAACGGCGCCGGGATGAAGCAGGGCGACAACGTCCTGATCTGGGGCGCCAGCGGCGGGCTCGGCAGCTACGCCACCCAGTTCGCGCTGGCCGGCGGCGCCAACCCGATCTGTGTGGTCTCCTCCGACCAGAAGGCGGAGATCTGCCGGAAGATGGGCGCCGAGGCGATCATCGACCGCAACGCCGAGGGCTACAAGTTCTGGAAGGACGAGCACAACCAGGACCCCAAGGAGTGGAAGCGCTTCGGCAAGCGCATCCGCGAGCTGACCGGCGGCGAGGACGTGGACATCGTCTTCGAGCACCCCGGCCGGGAGACCTTCGGCGCGTCCGTGTACGTCACGCGCAAGGGCGGCACCATCGTCACCTGCGCCTCGACCTCGGGCTACAACCACGAGTACGACAACCGCTACCTGTGGATGTCGCTGAAGCGGATCGTCGGCTCGCACTTCGCCAACTACCGCGAGGCGTGGGAGGCCAACCGCCTGATCGCCAAGGGCAAGATCCACCCGACCCTGTCGCGGACCTACACCCTCGAAGAGACCGGCCAGGCGGCGTACGACGTGCACCGCAACCTCCACCAGGGCAAGGTCGGCGTGCTTGCGCTGGCCCCCGAGGAGGGCATGGGCGTGCGTGACGAAGAAATGCGCGCCAAGCACCTCGACGCCATCAACCGGTTCCGGAACGTCTGAGGCGACTCGGACTTCCGGACCACGAAGATACGGGCCTGATATGACTGAGCGTCAGAAGGATCGTCCGTGGCTGATGCGGACCTACGCCGGCCACTCCACCGCCGAGGCGTCCAACGAGCTGTACCGGCGTAACCTCGCCAAGGGCCAGACCGGCCTGTCGGTCGCGTTCGACCTCCCGACGCAGACCGGCTACGACCCCGACCACATCCTCGCCCGCGGCGAGGTCGGCCGGGTCGGGGTCCCGGTGTCCCACCTCGGCGACATGCGACGGCTGTTCCAGGACATACCCCTGGACCAGATGAACACCTCGATGACCATCAACGCGACGGCCATGTGGCTGCTGGCGCTGTACGAGGTGGTCGCCGAGGAGCAGGGCGCCGACATCTCCAAGCTCTCGGGGACGACGCAGAACGACATCGTCAAGGAGTACCTGTCGCGCGGGACGCACGTCTTCCCGCCGGGCCCCTCGCTCCGGCTGACCACCGACATGATCACGTACACGGTGGCGCACATCCCCAAGTGGAACCCGATCAACATCTGTAGCTACCACCTACAGGAGGCGGGAGCCACGCCGGTCCAGGAGATCGCGTATGCGATGTCCACCGCGATCGCGGTACTGGACGCGGTGCGGGACTCGGGGCAGGTGCCGCCGGAGAAGTTCGGTGATGTCGTGGCCCGTATCTCGTTCTTCGTGAACGCCGGTGTCCGGTTCGTCGAGGAGATGTGCAAGATGCGCGCCTTCGGCCGCATCTGGGACAAGATCACCCGTGAGCGCTACGGCATCGAGAACGAGAAGCAGCGCCGGTTCCGCTACGGCGTCCAGGTCAACTCGCTCGGCCTGACCGAGGCGCAGCCGGAGAACAACGTCCAGCGGATCGTCCTGGAGATGCTGGCCGTCACGCTCTCCAAGGACGCCCGCGCCCGCGCCGTGCAACTCCCCGCCTGGAACGAGGCGTTGGGGCTGCCGCGCCCGTGGGACCAGCAGTGGTCGCTGCGTATCCAGCAGGTCCTCGCCCACGAGAGCGACCTGCTGGAGTACGAGGACATCTTCGCCGGCTCGCATGTCATCGAGGCCAAGGTGGACACCCTGGTCACCGAATGCCTCGCCGAGATCGAGCGGATCCAGGAGATGGGCGGCGCGATGGCCGCGGTGGAGTCCGGCTATCTCAAGTCGCAGCTGGTCTCCGCGCACGCCGAACGGCGGGCCCGGATCGAGGCCGGCGAGGAGAAGATCGTCGGCGTCAACTGCTTCGAGGGCACCGAGCCCAACCCGCTCACCGCGGATCTCGACACGGCCATCATGACCGTCGACCCGGCCAACGAGGCACGGGTGGTCCAGGCGCTGCACGACTGGCGGGACAACCGCGACGAGACGCGCGCCCAGGAAGCGCTGTCGGTCCTGAAGAAGACCGCGGCGGGCGACGGCAACCTCTTCGCGGCCACCGTGGAGTGCGCACGCGCCGGCGTGACGACCGGCGAGTGGGCCTGGGCGCTGCGGGACGTCTTTGGTGAGTTCCGAGCCCCCACGGGCGTCTCCAGCGCTCCCCTGGCAGTCGCCGCCGAGGAGGGCAGCCCGCTCGCCGCGGTCCGCGAGAAGGTCGCCAAGACGGCGGCCGAGCTCGGCAGCGGCAAGCTGCGCCTGCTGGTCGGCAAGCCCGGCCTGGACGGGCACAGCAACGGCGCCGAGCAGATCGCCGTACGGGCCAGGGACGCCGGCTTCGAGGTGATCTACCAGGGCATCCGGCTGACCCCGGAGCAGATCGTCTCGGCCGCGGTCGCCGAGGACGTGCACTGTGTGGGCCTGTCGATCCTGTCCGGCTCGCACGCCGAGCTGGTCCCGGACGTGCTGGCCCGGCTGCGCCGCACCGGCGTCGACACCACTCCCGGGCCTGGCGGCCCTCCCATACCGGTCATCGTCGGCGGCATCATCCCCTCCGCCGACGCCGCCGCACTCCGGGAAGCCGGAGTGGCGGCCGTGTTCACCCCCAAGGATTTCGGTATTACGGAGATCATCGGCCGTATCGTCGACGAAATCCGGAAAGCGAACCAGCTCGACCCCCTGGAGGTCCCCGCATGACCCAGGCTCACCCCCGGGTAAACCGCCTGCGACCGCGCCGCTCCTGTCTCGCGGTCCCCGGCAGTAATCCCCGCTTTCTGGAGAAGGCCCAGGGCCTCCCGGCCGACCAGGTCTTCCTGGACCTGGAGGACGCCTGCGCGCCGCTCGCCAAGGAGGGCGCCCGGCACCACATCGTCGAGGCGCTGAACGAGGGCGACTGGACGGGCAAGACCCGGGTCGTGCGGGTCAACGACTGGACGACGCACTGGACGTACCGGGACGTCATCACGGTCGTCGAGGGCGCCGGCCCCAACCTCGACTGCATCATGCTGCCGAAGGTCCAGGACGCCCAGCAGATCGTGGCGCTGGACCTGCTGCTGACGCAGATCGAGAAGACCATGGGCTTCGAGGTCGGCAGGATCGGCATCGAGGCGCAGATCGAGAACGCCAAGGGCCTGGTGAACGTCGACGAGATCGCCGGGGCCTCGCCGCGCCTGGAGACCATCATCTTCGGCCCGGCCGACTTCATGGCGTCCATCAACATGAAGTCCCTGGTGGTCGGCGAGCAGCCGCCCGGCTATGGGGCGGATGCCTATCACTACATTCTGATGCGCATTCTGATGGCGGCTCGTACCTACGATCTACAGGCGATCGACGGTCCATACCTTCAGATCAAGAATGTTGACGGCTATCGCGAGGTCGCCGGCCGCGCCGCCGCCCTCGGCTTCGACGGCAAGTGGGTACTGCACCCGGGTCAGGTCGAGGCCGCCAATGAGGTGTTCTCCCCCTCCCAGGAGGACTACGACCACGCCGAGCTGATCCTGGACGCCTACGAGTGGCACACCTCGGAGGCGGGCGGAGCCAAGGGTTCCGCGATGCTCGGCGACGAGATGATCGACGAGGCGAGCCGGAAGATGGCACTGGTCGTCGCCGGCAAGGGCCGGGCCGCCGGCATGACCCGCACGTCCAAGTTCGAGGCCCCGGAGGCATAAGCACCATGCAGTTCGGCCGTACCTATGAAGAGTTCACCGTCGGCGATGTCTACAAGCACTGGCCCGGCAAAACCGTCACGGAATACGACGACCACCTCTTCTGTCTGCTCACGATGAACCATCACCCGCTGCACATGGACAGCAACTACGCGGAGCAGACCACCGATTTCGGCAAGAACGTCGTCGTCGGCAACTACATCTATTCGCTGCTGCTGGGCATGTCGGTGCCCGACGTCTCCGGAAAGGCCATCGCCAATCTGGAGATCGAGTCGCTGAAGCATGTGGCGCCCACCTTCCACGGCGACACGCTCTACGGCGAGACGACCGTGCTGGACAAGACGCCGTCCCGCTCCAAGACGGACCGCGGCATCGTGTACGTCGAGACCAAGGGCTACAAGCAGGACGGCACCCTGGTCTGCGTCTTCCGGCGCAAGGTCATGGTCCCGACGGCCACCTACATCAAGGAGCGCGGCGGCGAGCAGCCCGGCCGCCCGGAGCTTCAGGCCCCTCCGGCCAAGAAGGAGAAGTAGCCATGACCCGTCTCGCGCAGACCGAGGGCCTGACCGACATCCAGCGGGAAATCCTCTCCACCGTCCGCGACTTCGTGGACAAGGAGATCCTGCCGGTCGCCACCGAGCTGGAACACCGCGACGAATACCCGTCGCAGATCGTCGAGGGCCTGAAGGAACTCGGCGTGTTCGGCCTGATGATTCCGGAGGAGTACGGCGGTCTGGGTGAGTCCCTTCTCACCTACGCGCTGACCGTCGAGGAGATCGCCCGCGGCTGGATGAGCGTCTCGGGCATCATCAACACCCACTTCATCGTGGCCTACATGCTCAAGCAGCACGGCACCCAGGAGCAGAAGGACTATTTCCTGCCGAAGATGGCGGCCGGTGAAATCCGCGGCGCCTTCTCGATGTCGGAGCCGGCGCTCGGCTCGGACGTGTCGGCCATCTCCTCCAAGGGCGTACGGGACGGCAACGATTACGTCCTGAACGGCCAGAAGATGTGGCTCACCAACGGTGGCTCGTCGACACTGGTCGCCGTGCTGTGCCGGACCGACGAGGGGCACCCGGAGGGCACCGCCCCGCACAAGTCGATGACGACCTTCCTCGTGGAGAAGGAGGCCGGCTTCGGTGAGGTGCGGCCCGGCCTGACCATTCCGGGCAAGATCGACAAGATGGGCTACAAGGGTGTCGACACCACCGAACTGATCATGGACGGGCTGCGGATCCCGGCCGATCGGGTGCTCGGCGGCGAGACCGGACGTGGCTTCTATCACATGATGGACGGCGTCGAGGTCGGCCGGGTCAACGTGGCCGCACGCGGCTGCGGTGTCGCCCAGCGCGCGTTCGAGCTGGGTGTTTCGTACGCGCAGCAGCGGCACACCTTCGGCAAGCCGATCGCGCAGCACCAGGCCATCCAGTTCAAATTGGCGGAAATGGCGACAAAGGTCGAAGCCGCGCATGCGATGATGGTTAATGCCGCTCGCAAAAAGGACTCGGGTCAGCGAAACGACCTCGAGGCGGGCATGGCGAAGTACCTGGCCTCCGAGTACTGCAAGGAGGTAGTGGAAGACGCTTTCCGGATCCACGGCGGCTACGGCTTCTCCAAGGAGTACGAGATCGAGCGCCTCTACCGCGAGGCCCCGATGCTCCTGATCGGCGAAGGCACCGCAGAGATCCAGAAAATGATCATTGGTCGACGGCTACTCGAGGAGTACCGGATCCAGGGGTGAACATCCTGTTTGGGGTGCTTTGATCTAGACGAAGATCACACCCCGTCATCGTTCTTCGGCCACGGATTGGCTCTGGCTCTTGGCCAGTTGCCGCTCGCAACCGATACCATCCCCGGAAAGCCGCCGTCCCCCGTATCCATACGCGGCATCCTCCGCTACGAAGGTCATCCATGCCCCACAGCCAATCCTCTGCACAACGCGGTCGTGTCCGCCTCGCGCGCGGAGCGTCGCCGTGGCTCCTGCCGACCGTTGCCACGGCAGCGGTCAGCCTCGCCCGGTCCCGCCGGTCGGGTCGCTGGGCCGCTGTTGCCGTGCCCACCACCGCGCTGGCGGCGGGCATGCTGTGGTTTTTCCGCGACCCCGAGCGGGAGATCGCTCAGGGACGCGTCATCTCCCCGGCCGACGGTGTGGTGCAGAGCATCATGCCGTGGAAGGACGGACGCACCCGCGTCGCGATCTTCATGAGCCCGCTGAACGTCCACGTCAACCGCGCGCCGCTGGCCGGCACGGTGACGTCCGTGGAGCACATCCCCGGCGGGTTCGTCCCGGCGTTCAACAAGGAGAGCGAGAACAACGAGCGGGTGGTCTGGCACTTCGACACCGAGCTCGGTGACATCGAGATGGTGCAGATCGCCGGCGCGGTGGCCCGCCGTATCGTCCCGTACGTGCCCGAGGGCACCAAGGTCGAGCAGGGTGAGCGGATCGGACTGATCCGCTTCGGCTCGCGCGTCGACGTCTACCTCCCGGAGGGCGTCGAGGTGGCGGTCGAGGTCGGCCAGGCGACCACCGCGGGGGTGACTCGTCTTGACCGTGATTGATCCCGAGACACAGGCGGGCTGGGCGCCCGAGACCGACGAGGACGAGGACGACATGCCGCTGTCCACGCGGCTGTCAATAGCGGACACCCTCACCCTCGGCAACGCGATCTGCGGCTTCATGGCCGTGTACTTCACGACCACCGGGGTCCTCATCCCGCATCTGACGGGCAACGAGGACGGCGGGATGGCCCGCCACAGCGCGGCGATGGCCGTGATCCTGATGCTGCTGGCGTCGGTCTTCGACCTCTTCGACGGGCTGGTGGCGCGCAAGCTGCGGGCCTCGGCGATGGGGGCCGAGCTCGACAACCTCTCCGACCTGATCAGCTTCGGCCTGGCGCCCGCGTACTTCGTGGTGACCTGGGGCATGGTCACCCAGGACGCGAACCAGCGGGTGTCCGTGGTCGCGGCCGTCGTGGTGCTGCTGGCGGTGGTGCTCCGGCTTGCCCGGTTCTCCTGCGTACCGATGCGCGACGGCATGTTCCAGGGCATGCCGGGCCCGTTCGGCGCACTGACCGTCGTGGCCATCGTGCTGCTGGAGCTGCCCTTCGTGCCGACGCTGCTGGCGATCATCGGGGTGGCCTGGCTGATGGTGAGCCGGGTCGAGTACCCCAAGCCGCGGGGCCGGCTCGCGGTGGCGATGCTCAGCTGGATCGTGCTCAGCATGGGCATGCTCACGGCCTGGGCGCTGGACGCCCCCGGCGGTCAGCTGCTGCTCCAGACCGGCTGTGCCCTCCAGGTGGTCCTGGGCGCGATGATCCCGCTGTTCGCGACGGCCCGGAGGGTCAACACCTTCCGCGACAACCGCCGCGAGTCGCGGGAGGAGTCCCGCGCCGCACAGCTTCCCTAGCGGAACGCAGAACGACGCCGCGGGCCCCCACCGAGTTTCTCGCTCGGGGCCCGCGGCGTTGTGGTGTGCGCGTGTGTGCGGCCCGCGGCGGGCCGCACACCGCCTCAGACCAGGAAGTCCCGCGCCAGCTGCTCCGCCGCCCGCTCCAGCAGCGGGCCCGCCTCGGCCATACAGCGGGCCGGATCGGGCTCCAGATCCGTCAGGGCGTAGGCCCGCCGGATGCCCGCAGCGCCGAGCGCTTCCTGCGTCAGCTGGAGGCGGCCGCAGACCGCGACCACGTCCAGACCGGCCGCACGGGCCGCGGCGGCGACCCCCGCCGGGGCCTTGCCGTGCAGCGTCTGGGTGTCGAGCGAGCCCTCGCCGGTGATGACGAAGGTGGCCTTGGCCAGCGCCGGGGCGAAGCCCAGGACGTCGAGCATCACGTCGATGCCCGGCCGGAACGCCGCGTCCAGGCCGACCAGCGCGCCGTAACCGATCCCGCCCGCGGCGCCCGCGCCGGGTGCCAGGGCGTGTTCCGCGGCCTTCGGGCCCACCGCGCGCTCCAGCACCTCGGCGTAGTGCGCCAGCGCGGCGTCCAGCGTGGCCACGTCCGCCTCGGTCGCGCCCTTCTGCGGGCCGTAGACCGCCGGGGCGCCCTTCGGGCCCGTGAGCGGGTTGTCCACATCGCTGGCGAGCACGATCGAGATCTTCGCCAGCCGGGGGTCCAGCCCCGACAGATCGGCGGTGGCCAGGTCGCGCAGCGGGCCGCCGCCAGGGGCGACCGGCTCGCCGTCCGCGTCCAGGAAGCGCGCGCCCAGCGCCGCGAGCATGCCCGCGCCGCCGTCGGTCGTGGCGCTGCCGCCGACACCGAAGACGATCGAGGCCGCGCCCGCGTCGAGGGCCGCGAGCAGCAGCTCGCCGGTGCCGTACGTGGTCGCGGTCAGGGGCGCGAAGACGCCCGCCGGGAGGTGCTGGAGCCCGGAGGCCTCCGCCATCTCCACCACCGCAATGCCTCCGCGCAGCGCGAAGGTGGCCGTCACCGGCGTGCCGGTGGGGCCGGTGACCTGTGCCTCGTGCCGGGTGAAGCCGGCCGCGAGTGCCGCCGCGACCGTGCCGTCGCCGCCGTCCGCGACCGGGACGGCCGCCACGTCGAGACCGGGGACCGCACGCCGGAGACCGGCCGTGACATGCTCGGCGACCTCGACGGCCGTGAGCGAACCCTTGAATTTGTCCGCGGCGATCAGCACATGTGCTGTGGATGTCCTTGCTGCGTCCGCCACCGTGTTTCCCCTTGCTTTCGAACTGGCAGTCGCGCCGCTGTGACCTTATCCGGCGCATGGCCCGGCGAACAGGGCACTTGGGACGTGCCTTGCCGATCACGGCGGGCTCGCGGGGCCCGGTACGCGCTCCCCCAAGGGCTTCGGCCCCGCTCCCTGATCCGCCCCTGATCCGCTCCCAGATCCGCCCTGGCCCGTCCTGGTCGGAAAGACACGCCCGGGGTCGGACGGTGCTGCCGAGCGCCCCCGGGGTGCGCCGGCAAGATCCCCGTGACCGGCGTGGCCCCGGACCCGTACCGTCTAGGCTCGCGCCGTGACCACCTTGGACTACGCCACGTACATCGCCGGCCTGCCCCGCGTGCTCGCGGGCGCGGGCGTCATCTTCCGTGACGCGGAAGGCCGCCTTCTGCTCGTGGAGCCCAACTACCGCGACACCTGGATCCTGCCGGGCGGCACGGTCGAGTCGGACCACGGCGAGTCGCCCCGTCAGGCCGCCCGCCGCGAGGCCGCCGAGGAGATCGGCCTGGACGTGGAGCCGGGCGCGCTGCTCGTCGTCGACTGGGTACGCGGAAAGGACCGGCCGCCGCTGGTGTCGTACCTCTACGACGGCGGGGTGCTGGACGCCGCGCAGCTGGCCGCGATCCGTGTGCAGGAGGACGAGCTGCTCTCCTGGCGCATGGTGCACTGGGACGAGGCCCAGACGCTGGTGAACCGGGAGATGGCCCTGCGCCTCGGCGCCGCCCTGAAGGCCCTCGCGGACGGCCGTGGACCGGCGGAACTGGAGGACGGCGTGCCGCCGGCCGGGGCTGACGGTACGTCGGAATAAGGCGGGCGGCGGTCATCCCGCCGGTACTAGCGTGGTCGGATGGATGAGATCGCCGCGAAGGTCGCGCAGGTGCCGGGAGTTGTCGGGGTGATGCTCGGCGGAAGCCGGGCACGGGGTACCCATCGGCCGGACTCCGACTGGGATCTGGGCGTCTACTACCGGGGCGAGCCGGATCTCGCGGCGCTGGAGGCGCTGGCCGTGGAGGTGACCGGCGGCCCCGTCGAGGTGTACGGGCCGGGCGCCTGGGGCGCGTGGGTCAACGGCGGGGCCTGGCTCGTCCTGCCCGACGGGCGCCATGTGGACTGGATCCTGCGGGACGTCGACCGGGTGCGGCGGGTGTGGGAGGAGTGCCGCGAGGGCCGCTTCGAGATCGGCGCACAGGCCGGTCACCCCCTGGGCTTCTGGTCCCCCGCCTACCCGGGCGAGGCGGCGCTGGGCCGGGTGCTCGCGGACACCGACGGGGAACTGGCCCGCCTGAGGAACGAGACCCGCACCTATCCCGAGGCCCTGCGCAAGGCGCTGACCGAGGGTGCGGTCTGGGACGCGGGGTTCTCGGTGGCGATGGCGGGCAAGTCGTACGCGGCCCTGGACGTGCTGCATGCGGCCCTGTGTCTGTCCCGGGCCGTCGGCGACCTCGTCCAGGCGCTGCACGCCCATCACCGCGTCTGGTGTCTCAATGAGAAGGGCGCGCTCGCGGCGGCCACGGCGATGCCGGAGACACCGCCCGGCTTCGGGGACCGTGCCACCGCCCTGCTCGGCGGCCTCGGGCGCGGGGAAACGGAGTTGCGGCGCTCGGTGGCGACGGCGACGGAGCTGGTGGACGAGGTGCGCGGGGTCGTCGCGGGCTGAGGCCGGCGATGATTGCGGGGCTGGGTGGCGGCTGGTGGCCCGGCATCCGTGCAGGCCTCCTCAGCGGCTGATGCCGACCGCATGGCCGTAGGTCTGCGGGTCGTCGACGAAGTCGAGCATGGCGCGGGCCACGTCGGCGCGGCTGATGACATCGCCGGACGGGCCGGCTTCGACGGTGTGGCGGTAGCTGCCCTCGCCCGGCTTGTCGGTCAGGCGGGGCGGGCGGACCGCCGTCCAGTCGAGAGCGCTGTCGCGCAGTACGGACTCCATCCGCTCCAGGTCGGTGTAGAGCTCCTTGAGGGCCGCCCACAGCAAGGGCCCGAACAGCCGGCGGGTGAGGAACGACTGCCCCGTGCCGGCGCGGTTCAGCGGGGCCGCGCTGACCACGAGGAGCCGCCGTACGCCTGTTGAGGTCAGCGCTTCGACGAGCGCGCGGGCCGAGGTGGACGCGGGCCGCAGCGGGTCGTGCCGGCCGGCCTGGCCGATGCCGGAGAGCACCGCGTCGGCGCCGTCGACCACCGCCTTGACGGACGCCGGGTCGAGCGCGTCCGCGCGGACCACCGTCAGACGCTCATGCCGCTCGGTCAGCTTCTCCGGGCTGCGCAGGGCCGCGGTCACCTCGTGGCCGTCGGCCAGGGCGTGGGTGACGAGCTGTCGGCCGACGCCGCCCGACGCGCCGAGAACGGTGAGTTTCATGGTCTCTCCTGGGACAGCAGGAAGGTGAGTGAGCACTCACCCACGAGTGTGGGTGAGTGCTCACTCACCTGTCAACGTAGACTCGGCGCCATGACCCGAGACGCCGCCGCTCCGCTGACCGGAGGCGCCCTGACGCGCTCCCGCATCCTCGACGCCGCCGCCGCGCTGATGACGACCGTGGGCCTGACCCGTACGACGACGAAGCAGATCGCGCGGGAGGCGGGCTGTTCCGAGGCGGCGCTGTACAAGCACTTCCACAACAAGGAAGAGATCTTCGTGCGGGTGCTGCACGAGCGGGTACCGCAGTTCTCGGACGTGCTGGAGCAGCTGCCGGGCCGCGCGGGCGACACGCGCGGCCCGGCCGGGCACCTCACGGCGGTGGCGCTGGCCGCCGTCCGGTTCTACCGCCGGGCCTTCCCGATGGCCGCGTCGCTGTTCGCCAGTCCCGAGCTGCTGGCGACACACCGCCGCAAGCTGCACGAGCTGGGCACCGCCGGGCCGCAGAACGCCACCCAGCACCTGGCCGGATATCTGGCGGCCGAGCAGGCGCTGGGCCGGGTCGCGTCCGGCATCGACCCGCACGCGGCGGCCACGCTGCTCATCGGGGCCTGTTTCCACCGCGCCTTCCTCGACCTGTTCTTCGACGCCGAGGCACCGCCCGGTGTGCTTCTCCCGGCAGGCGACGAGGAGTTCGCGGCGGAGACCGTACGGGCGCTGCTGGACGGCCTCACTCCCCCGGGCCGGGCCTGAGGGCGCAGGCCCCGTTCCGTGTACGGCTTCGCTCGGGCCCCGCAGGGGCGAGCGGACCCCTCACCCGCACGCCTCCGCCGGGAAGAGGGCGTCCTCCGTCCGTTCGAAGGCGAGCAGCCGGCGCTTGCGGTCGAGCCCGCCGCCGTAGCCCGTGAGGCTGCCGTTGGCGCCGACGACGCGATGGCAGGGGACGATGATGCCGACCGGGTTGCGCCCGTTGGCCAGACCGACCGCGCGGGCCGCCGTCGGGACGCCGAGCCGTTCGGCGAGCTGCCCGTACGAGAGGGTCTCGCCGTACGGGATCGTGCACAGCGCCGCCCAGACGCGGCGCTGGAAGGGCGTGCCGTGCAGGGCGAGCGGCAGGTCGAAGGTGGTCAACTCGCCGCGGAAATAGGCCCGGAGCTGGGTGATGGCCGGGGCGAACGGCGGCTCGTCGGGGTCCGCCGGGTCGCCGAAGGTCTCCTGGGGCGGGCGGTGGCGCTGATCGGTCATGTAGAGGCCGGTGAGGGCCTCGCCGGCGGCTACCAGGGTGAGCGGCCCCACCGGGGTGTCGTCGAGGACGGTGTGGGTGCGGGGCGCTTCGGGCGCGGGCGCGTGAACGGTCATGGCTTCGGGCTCAGTTCGTCGGGAGGTGGTTGATGGGGTGGTCGTCGGTCGCCCAGAGGTACTGGACGGCGTAGGCGCGCCAGGGGCGCCAGTGCGCGGAGTGGCGGGTGAGGGCCGCCGGGGTGTGCGGCAGCCCGAGCCCGGCGGCCGCGCGGCGCAGGCCTAGGTCGGTCGGTGTGAAGGCGTCCGGGTCGCCGAGCGCGCGCATGGCGATGCATTCGACGGTCCAGGGGCCGATGCCCGGCAGCGCCGTGAGCTGTGCGCGGGCCTCGTCCCGGTCGCTGCCGACGCCCAGTTGGAGCGCGCCGGAACCGAGCGCGGCGACGACGCCGGTGAGGGTGGCCCGGCGGGCCCGGGGCATCGCCAGCGACTCCGGGTCCAGCCCGGCGAGCGCGGTGGCGGGCGGGAAGAGATGGCTGAGGCCGCCGCCCGGGTCGTCGACCCGTTCGCCGTGCGCGCGGACCAGCCGTCCGGCGTGGGTGCGGGCCGCCGCGGTGGAGACCTGCTGGCCGAGGACGGCGCGGACGGCGAACTCCTCGGCGTCGACCGTGCGCGGGACCCGGCGGCCCGGCGCCTTGTCGACGAGGGGTGCCAGCAGCGGGTCCTCACGGAGCAGCCCGTCGACGGCCTCCGGGTCCGCGTCGAGGTCGAGCATCCGGCGGCAGCGGGCGATGGCGCCGGCCAGATCGCGCAGGTCGGTGAGGGAGAGGCGGCAGTCGATGTGGTCGGGGCGGGGCGAGAGGGCGACGATGCCGTGCCCGTAGGGGAGGCTCAGGGTCCGGCGGTAGGCGCCGTCCCGCCACTCCTCGACCCCGGGGACCGCGGTGGCGGCGAGGTGCCCGAAGAGGTTGTCGGGGTTCAGCGGCCGGCGGAAGGGCAGCCGCAGCGCGAGCGAGCCGGGCACCGCCGCACGGGGGCCGGGCCTGGCGCGCTGCCGCAGCTCCGTCGGGGACAGCGCGAAGACCTCCCGTACCGTCTCGTTGAAGGTACGGATGCTGGCGAATCCGGCGGCGAACGCGACATCGGCCATCGGCAGTGCGGTGGTCTCCACCAGCAGCCGGGCGGTCTGTGCGCGCTGCGCGCGGGCCAGGGCGAGCGGCCCCGCCCCCAGCTCCGCCAGCAGCTGGCGCTCTATCTGGCGGGGGCTGTAGCCGAGCCGGGCGGCGAGTCCGGGAACGCCCTCACGGTCGACGGTGCCGTCGGCGATCAGCCGCATGGCGCGGGCGACGAGGTCGGCCCGCTCGTTCCACTCGGGAGACCCCGGGCTGGCGTCCGGACGGCACCGCTTGCAGGCCCGGAAGCCCGCCTGCTGAGCGGCGGCCGCGCTCGGGTAGAAGCGCATGTTCTCCGGCTTGGGCGGCACCACGGGGCAGCTGGGACGGCAGTAGATACGGGTCGTGAGCACGGCGGTGTAGAACCAGCCGTCGAAGCGGGCATCCTTGGACTGCACGGCGCGCAGACAACGCTCGGTGTCGGTGTGCATGACCTCAGGATTGCTCAGTCGCCGGCATCCGGCTGGCGAGAATCCGACATCTACGTCGGGTCGCCTGGGGCGGGACGGGTCGCCCGGGGCCGCCCTTCGGGCCTCACTTCCCGGCGAACCGGTCGAGCGCGCCGATCACCTCCGCGCGCATCGCCTCGCTCCCCTTGTGCCCCGCGTCAGGGAGGACGGTCAGGTGGGCGTCGGGCCAGGCGCGGGCGAGCTCCCACGCCGTGTGGGGCGGCCCTCCCATGTCCTGACGGCCGTGGAGGAGCACTCCCGGGATGCCTGCCAGCCGGCCGGCGTCCCGCAGCAGCGCGCCCTCCTCCAGCCATACGCCGTGCGAGAAGTAGTGCGAGCAGATCCGGACCAGGGCCACCTTGGCCTTCGAGGGCCGGTCGCCGTAGGGGCGGGGCGCGCCGTACGGCTCCAGGGAGAGCACCGTGTCCTCCCAGGCGCACCAGTCGGCGGTGGCCCGCTCGCGCACCGCGGGGTCGGGGTCCGCCATCAGGCGGGCGTAGGCCCCGACGATGTCGCCGTCCCGTCCCACCCCCGGAGCACCCGCGAGGAAGCGCTCCCACGCCTCCGGGAAGAACCGGCCGACACCCCGGTAGAGCCAGTCGGTCTCCGAACGCCGGGTCGTGGTGACGTGGGGGATGACGATCTCCGACACCCGCTCCGGGTGCCGCTCCGCGTACGCCAGGATCAGCGTCGAGCCCCACGATCCGCCGAACAGCAGCCAGCGGTCGATGCCCAGGTGCACGCGCAGCCGCTCCATGTCGGCGAGCAGATGGCCGGTGGTGTTGTGCCGCATGTCGGTGGCCGGGTCACTGGCGTGCGGGGTGCTGCGTCCGCAGCCGCGCTGGTCGAAGAGGACGACGCGATAGCGGTCCGGGTCGAAGTTCCGGCGCGCGCCCGTGCCGCACCCCGACCCCGGCCCGCCGTGGACGACCAGCGCGGGCTTCCCTTCCGGGTTTCCGCAGACTTCCCAGTACACGAGGTTGCCGTCGCCGACGTCGAGCATGCCGGTGTCGTAGGGCTCGATCGGGGGATAGGGCTCGATCGGGGCGTGGGGCTGGGTCATCTTCCGCTCTCCTCCTGGTACTTCGTCCAGTCCACTCGACGTGGCGCTTGCGGTCGAGCGGACGGCCGTACCCAACGGATCGAACCATGCCCCGCCCCCGTCCCCGGTACGAACAGGCCACGGGTCAAGGCGAGTTCGATGATTCCCAGTTGCGTCGTCCCGTCCGTACCCGGGCTGCACGGTGCCCGGCCCCTCGACCGGTCGCGTGCCGCACCAGATCACGCCGGGCCGTGCCGTAGTGCCGGGCCGCGGTCAGCGCACGTGTGCAGCGAAGGTCGCGTGCGCCTGCTCGTCGAAGAGGACGAACCGCACCTCTTCGACCGCCGTCTCGGCGTCCCGCACCGTCGCCACGGCGATACGAGCGGCGTCCTCCATCGGCCACCTGTAGACGCCCGTGGAGATGGCCGGGAAGGCGACCGTCCGGGCGCCCAGTTCGTCGGCGATCCGCAGTGATTCGCGGTAGCAGGAGGCCAGCAGGCCGCTGCGGTCCGCACTGTCGGAGTGGACGGGGCCGACGGTGTGGATGACCCAGCGGGCCGGCAGGCGGCCGGCGGTCGTGGCGACGGCCTGGCCGGTGGGCAGACCGCGGCCGTAGTGCGCGGCGCGCAGGGCACGGCACTCGGCGAGGATCTCCGGGCCGCCGCGCCGGTGGATCGCGCCGTCCACTCCCCCGCCGCCGAGCAGCGAGGAGTTGGCGGCGTTGACCACGGCGTCCACGGCTTGTTCGGTGATGTCGCCCTGGATGAGGGTGAGAGTGGGGCTCATGGTGTCCGAGCCTACGGAGGGTCGTACGGCGCGGCCACCCGGTTCAGCGGCTGCGCGGCCACTCGGTTCAGGGGTGAATGGCCAGTCGGTTCAGCGGCGGTTTGCGCGCAGCCGGCGCCAGACCGCTTTGGCGGCGTAATGGCCGGACATGCCGTGGACGCCGGGGCCGGGCGGGGTGGCCTGGGAGCAGAGGAAGACGGCGGGGTGGGCGGTTTCGTAGGGGACGCGGGTCAGCTTGGGACGGATGAGCAGGCGCAGACCGGCCGCGGAGCCGGTGGCGGTGTCGCCGCCGACGTAGTTGGCGTTGCGCGCGGCGATCTGGGGCGGACCGGCGACCGCGCGGGCCAGGACCAGGTCCCGGAAGCCGGGGGCGAAGCGCTCGATCTGCCGCTCGACGACGTCCGTGGCGTCGCCCTCCCAGCCGTGGGGGACATGGCCGTACGCCCAGAAGGTGTGCTTGCCCTCGGGGGCGCGGGTGGGGTCGATCAGGCTGGGCTGAGCGGTGATCAGGAAGGGTACGGAGGGGTCCTGGCCGTGGGTGGCGGCGTTCAGCGCGGCGGAGATCTCGCCGCTGGTGGGGCCGATGTGGACGGTGCCGGCGCGGTGGGCCTCCTTGGCCGTCCACGGCACCGGGGCCGACAGGGCGTAATCGACCTTGAAGACGCTGGGGCCGTACTTCACGTCGCGGTAGGCGTTGCCCAGGCCCGCGATCCGGGCGAGCGCGGTCGGTGAGGTGTCGAAGACATAGGCGCGGGCCGGCGGCAGGTCGTCCAGGCGTTTGACCTCGAAGTCGGTGTGGACCACGCCGCCGTGGGCGCGCAGCAGACCGGCGAGCGCGTCGGAGATGGCCTGGGAGCCGCCGCGCGGCACCGGCCAGCCCTTGGCGTGCGCGGCGAGCGCGAACATCAGGGCCATGCCGGAGGTCCCGAAGCCGCCGAGCGGGGCGTTGGCATGCGCCGCGAGCCCGGCCATCAGGGCGCGCGCCTTCTCGTCCTGGAAGCGGCGGTTGAGGAGGGTGACCGGCTGCGCCGCGACCAGGCCGAAGCGGGCGTAGGTCAGCGGGTCCTGCGGCAGGCCGAGCCACTGGGTACGCAGGAAGTCATGGGCCATCGCCTCCCACTTGCCGGTGAAGGGCTCGACGAGCCTGCGGTAGGTGCCGGCGTCGCGCGGTCCGAAGGACATGGCGGTCTCGCCGACGGAGTGGCCGAGCACGGCGGCCGTGCCGTCGGGGAACGGGTGCGCCATGGGGAGGTCGGCGTGCAGCCATTCGAGGCCGTAGCGGTCCAGCGGCATGGCGGAGAAGGCGGGTGAGCCGATGCCGGTGGGGTGCACCGCCGAGCAGGGGTCGTGGCGGAAGCCGGGGAGGGTCAGCTCCTCGGTGCGGGCGCCGCCGCCGATGGTGTCGCGGGCTTCGAAGACCTCCACGGACATGCCACGGCGGGCGAGTTCGACCGCCGCCGTCAGGCCGTTGGGCCCCGCCCCGATCACCACGGCATCGAGCATCCTCGGCACCTGCGCCACTCCCCTCAAGTCCGACCCTCGTCGGTGAGGGTCAGTTGGCGGCTGCCAGCAGTCCGAGGATACGCCGCGCGGTTGCGGTGTCCCGCGCCGCGGTGAAGGGCAGCGCATTGCCGCCTTCGATCCGGAACGGCTGCCCGGCGACCGTGCCGCTCGCGCCGCCCGCCTCATGGACGAGCAGCAGTCCGGCCGCGTGGTCCCAGGAGTTTTCCCAGCTGAAGGCCGTGGCATCGAGGTCGCCGCGGGCTATGTGCAGATACTCCAGGCCCGCCGAACCACAGGGGCGCGGGGCGATACCGCCGGTCTCCAGGGCGGCGAGCACCCGCTTCTGGTCGTCGGTGGTGAAGTCGTAGTGGGAGGTGGCGACATCGAGGACCGCAGCGGAGGAGGGGCTGCCGGCCCGGAGCGGTACGCCGTTCAGCCAGGCGCCGGCGCCGCGGCGGGCGACGGCCATCAGGCCGAGGGCGGGGGCGTACGTCCAGGAGGCGAGCACCTCGCCGTGGTGGGCGAGCGCGACGAGCGTGGCGAAGCCGGGGTCGCCGTGGACGAACTGGCGGGTGCCGTCGACCGGGTCGACGATCCAGACGGGGGCGTCGCCGTGCAGCGCGTCGAGCACGCTCGGGTCGGCGTGCACCGCCTCTTCGCCGACCACCCGGGAGCCGGGCAGCAGGTCCGTGAGCGCGGCGGTGAGGTGCTCCTCGGCGAGCCGGTCGGCGACCGTGACGAGGTCGTGCGGCCCGTTCTTCTCGACGATGTCCTCGGCGGCGAGCTGCCGGAAGCGAGGCATGATCTCGTCGGCCGCGGCACGGCGGACGGCGACCTCGACGGCGGCCATGTCCAGCGTCGACACGTCGAAGGACGGAGCCTCGGGAGCGCCGGGCGCGGTCGCGGCGGCGGCTGTGGGAGCAGGTGTGGGGGCAATCGGGGTAATCGCGGTATCTCCCGAATCTTGGGTACGAAGTGCTTCGATCATGTGTCCATCGAACCACGAGCCACTGACACGAGGACTGGACTCCAGGTGAACTCCGGATGCCGCGGAAGGCACGGGGCGGGGGGCCGGGGGCCGGGGGCCGGGCGGAGGCCCCCGCCGGCCGGGCAGGCCCCAGCAGGCCCCCTCAGCGCCCTCAGGCGCCCGGCAGCGCCTTCAGCGCCCGACCGCGTACCCCTGCATCCCCCGCGGATTCGCCGCGGCGGACAGCACCCCGGTCTCCGGGTCCCGCGCCACCGCGCACAGGCGCCCCTCGGACCAGGCGTCACCCACCGTGACGTGGTGCCCACGCCGGCGCAGCTCGTCGATGACGCCGTCGCCGATGCGGGATTCCACGGTCACGCTCCCCGGCCGCATCCCGCGCGGGAAGAAGGAGCCGGGGAAGGAGTCGTTGTGCCAGTTCGGGGCGTCGACGGCGCCCTGTAGGTCGAGACCGCCGCGGACCGCCCCGCGCAGCGCCACGGCCAGGAAGAAGTGGACCTGCCACTGGTCCTGCTGGTCGCCGCCCGGCGTACCGAAGGCCATCACGGGAACCCCGTCGCGCGGGGCGAGGGACGGGCTGAGAGTGGTGCGGGGGCGGCGTCCCGGGGTGAGGGAATTGGGCAGGCCCTCCTCCAGCCAGGCCATCTGGAGCCGGGTCCCGAGCGGGAAGCCGAGCGCCGGGACGACGGGGTTGGACTGGAGCCAGCCGCCCGAGGGGGTGGCGGAGACCAGGTTGCCCCAGCGGTCGACGACATCGATATGGCAGGTGTCGCCCCGGGTGGCACCGTTCCGGTCGATCTCCGGCGCGACATCCGCCGGCACCCTGCCCGACGCGGCATCCGCCGGTCCCCCGCCCGGCGCGGCCTGCGCCGTCGCACCGCGCGCGACGGTCGGTTCGCCGGCACCGCTGCCGGACAGGCCCCTCGCCTCAAAACCGTCCTCCCCCGCCGCTGCCGCCACCGCATGCTTGCTCAGCCGCGGGGTGCGGCCGTCCGGGCTGCCGGGCCGCAGCGCGTACGAGGCCCGCTCGCCGATGAGGGTCCGGCGGGCGGCGTTGTACCCGTCGCCGAGCAGGGTGCCGAGCGGTACCTCGTCGGCGTCGCCGTACCAGGCCTCCCGGTCGGCCATCGCCAGCTTGCAGCCCTCGATGAGCAGATGGACGTAGTCGGGGCTGCCGTACGCGGGCAACTCGTCCGGCAGCAGGGCGAGTTGCTGGAGGAAGGCGGGGCCCTGGGACCAGCCGCCGGCCTTGGCGACGGTCCAGCCGTTCCAGTCGTGGGTGACAGGTGCCTCGTAGGTGGCGGAGAAGGCGGCCAGGTCGTCGCCGGTGAGGGTGCCCGCGTGGCGTTCGCCGGAGGTGTCCATGGCCGGGCGGGCCGCGAAGTCGGCGAGCGCCGCGCCGATGAAGCCTTCGCGCCAGATGCGGCGGGCGGCGTCGATCTGCGCCTCACGGCTCGCCGACGCGGCCTCCGCCTCCGCGAGCAGCCGCCGCCAGGTGGCCGCCAGCGGCCGGTTCCTGAGCAGCCCGCCGGGCGCGACGGATTTGCCGTCCGGGAGGTAGATCTCCGCCGACGAGATCCACTCCGTCTCGAAGAGTTCGCGGACCGTCCCGACGGTCTCACCGATCCGCTCGACGGCGGGATGGCCGTGCTCGGCGTAGCCGATGGCGTACCGCAGCACCTCGGCGAGGGACTTGCTGCCGTGGTCGCGCAGCAGCAGCATCCAGGCGTCGAAGGCGCCGGGGACCGCGGCGGCGAGCGGCCCGGTGCCGGGCACCAGGTCGAGGCCGAGCGAGGTGTAGTGCGCCACGCTCGCGCCGGCCGGCGCCGGGCCCTGCCCGCACAGCACCTGAACGGGACCGTCGGCGGGTGCCAGGATGATCGGCACTTCGCCCGCCGGACCGTTCAGATGCGGCTCCACCACATGCAGCACGAACCCGGCGGCCACGGCCGCGTCATAGGCGTTGCCGTCGTCCTCCAGGACGGCCATCGCGGACTGGGACGCGAGCCAGTGCGTGGTGGAGGCCATCCCGAAGGTGCCTTGGAGGGTCGGGCGGGTGGTGAACACGGAGGCTCCTGCGTCTGTGCGGAGGTATCTGGGCGGAGGTACAGCTGTGTCTGTGCGGAGGTACGGCCGAGGGGGCGGCCGGCGGGGCCTCGCCGGGATGCGCCGCCCCCGAGGTTGCTGCCCCGGAAGCCGCCGCCGCATCCGTATGCCGCCCGGCCCAAATCCCTTCGCTCCCGTCGGCCCCCTCTGCGTACCCTCGCGTCATGACCGGCACCGATGTGTCCCCCGACCAGCCGACCAGCCGCCCGCTCGTCGCGATCCTCACCGGCGCGGGCATTTCCACCGACTCCGGCATCCCCGACTACCGGGGGCCGAACGGGCTGTGGCGACGGGACCCGGAGGCGGAGAAGCTCGTCACGTACGACGCGTACATGGGCGATCCGGAGATCCGGCGGCGGTCGTGGCGGATGCGGCAGGAGAGCCCGGCGTTCCGGGCCGAGCCGAATGCCGCGCATGAGGCGGTGGCCCGGCTGGAGCGGTCCGGGACGCCGGTACGGGTGATCACGCAGAACGTGGACGGGCTGCATCAGCGCGCCGGGATGCCCGAGCGCAAGGTGCTCGAACTGCACGGCACCGTACGGGCCGTGACCTGCACCCGCTGTCATGCACGGTCGTCGATGCAGGAGGCGCTGGCGCGGGTGGCCGCGGGCGAGCCCGATCCGCCGTGTCTGGTGTGCGGGGGAATCCTGAAGTCGGCGACGGTGATGTTCGGGGAGCGGCTGGACCCGCAGGTGCTCGGTTCGGCGCTGGGGGTGGCGAAGGCGGCAGAGGTCTTCTTCGCGGTCGGGAGCACGTTGCAGGTGCAGCCGGCCGCCTCGCTCGCCGGGGTGGCCGCGGAGCACGGCGCGCGGCTGGTCATCGTGAACGCCGAGCCGACGCCGTACGACGAGCTCGCCACCGAGGTGATCCGCGAACCGATCGGCAGTGCGCTGCCGAGACTGCTGGCGGGGCTGGCGGAGCACGCGTAGACACGGGCGGCACGGGGGCGCGCGCCGGCCCCGGCTTGGTGAGCCGCCGAGGCCGGAACGGTCGCCGGCGCGCGCAGAAGCGCGTAGTCGGACCGGGCGGCCGACCCGACGCGGACGGCCGACCCGACGCGAGCGCGGGAGCCCACGGCCGACACCTCAGTGCGGCCGGGTGGCCCGCCCGCGTGCCGTGATCATCAGCAGCGGGTAGAGCGTCAGCGCGGTGCCCAGGCCCACCGCCCAGCCGTAGTCGGCCAGGGGCTTGAGGAACGGGATCAGACCGTCGGCGGGGAACGGGCCCTTCCCGGGCTGTGAGTACGAGCCGCCCACTGCCAGCAGGCCGCCGACGGCGAAGGCGAGGACGGCCCGCCAGTTCCAGCCGGCCGTGTACCAGTAGCGGCCGCCGGGACGGTAGAGGTCGGCCAGGTCGAGGACGGTACGGCGGATGATCCAGTAGTCGGCGATGAGGATGCCGGCGACCGTACCGAGCAGCCCGCCGACCACCCCGAGCCAGGTGAAGATGTAGAGCTCCGGGGTGGCGGTGAGCTTCCACGGCAGGATGATCACGCCGATCACGCCCGTGATCAGCGCGCCCCTACGGAAGTTGATGAGCTTCGGTGCCAGATGGGCCAGGTCGTAGGCGGGCGAGACGACATTGGCGGCGATGTTCACGGAGATCGTCGCGACCAGGACCGTGACCAGGGCGAAGAGCAGGCCGAAGACGCTGTCGGACTTCCCGGCCAGCGCGACCGGGTCCCAGACCGGCGCCCCGTACACCGCCTGTGAGCCGGAGGTGACCAGTACGGAGAGCAGGGCGAACGCCGTCATCGTGGTCGGCAGCCCCAGGGACTGCCCCCAGACCTGGGCCCGCTGCCCGGCGCCGAAGCGGGTGAAGTCGGGGATGTTCAGGGACAGGGTGGCCCAGAAACCGATCATCCCCATGAGGGACGGGAAGAAGACCTTCCAGAAGTGTTCGCCCCAGCCCAGTGCGCTCGGCTGGTCCAGCAGCGGGCCGAACCCGCCCGCCTTGGCCGCCATCCACCCGAGCAGCACCAGCGCGCCGACGAGGACGAAGGGCGCGGCCCAGTTCTCGAAGCGGCGCAGAGTCTCCATGCCCCGGTGGATGATGGCGAGTTCGATGACCCAGAAGACCAGGAAGCAGAGCCAGAGGGTCCAGGGGTAGCCGCCGATGGACGCCGCTTCGGCCCAGTCACCGCCGAAGATCTTGCCCAGCAGGATGTAGATGCCCTGGCCGCCGATCCAGGTCTGGATGCCGAACCAGCAGCAGGCCACGGCGGCCCGCACCAGCGCGGGCAGATTGGCGCCGCGCAGCCCGAAGGACGCCCGCGCCAGAACGGGGAAGGGGATGCCGTATTTGGGGCCCGCATGCCCGGTGAGCAGCATCGGGACGAGGACGATGACATTCGCCAGCGCGATGGTCAGGACCGCCTGCTTCCAGTCCATGCCGAGCGCGACCAGGCCGGAGGCGAGCGTCCAGGAGGGGATGTTGTGGGCCATCCCGATCCACAGGGCGGTGAAGTTGTAGGTGGTCCAGCGGCGTTCGGACAGCGGTACCGGGCGCAGGTCGGCGTTGACGTACCGGCCGTGCGCCGCGATGGCGCCCGGTGCCGGTTCGACCCGGCCGTCCGGGGCGGTGATCTGGCCCGCGGGCGCTATGGGGAGTTCCGGCGGCACGGAGGAGGAGGGCGCGGACATGTGCGGGGCCTTTCGTCCGGGTGCGGGCCGCCCGGTGGCCGGGGCGGCGCAGCGGGGCATCGGTCGTGGCGCCCGGCCTGTCTGCCGGCCGCCACGACCGCTGGGGCCGTTCGGGCCGCAACGCCGGAGGCGGTGTGCACCGCCCCGTATGAACGCCCGTTCAGTCGGCGAACGCGGGAAGGATCTCTGCTCCGTAGGCGTCGAGGGTGGATTCCTTGGCGTCGTGCATGGCGTAGAGCGCGAACTGGTCCACGCCCAGCGCCTTGAGCTGTTGCAGCTTGTCGAGGTGCGCGGCGACCGGGCCGAGCAGGCAGAAGCGCTCGATGACGGTGTCCGACACAAAGCCCGCGTCCGGGTTGCCCGACCGGCCGTGGTGGGCGTAGTCGTAGCTCTCCCGGGACTTGATGTAGTCGGTCAGCTCGTCCGGCACCATGCCGGAGTGCTCGCCGTAGCGGGTGACGAGGTCGGCGACGTGGTTGCCGACCATGCCGCCGAACCAGCGGCACTGCTCGCGGGCGTGCTCCAGGTCGTCGCCCACATAGGCCGGTGCGGCGACACAGATGGTGATCTCGTCCGGATCGCGTCCGGCGTCCGTGGCGGCCTTCCGTACGGCCTTGATCATCCACTCGGTGAGGAAGGGGTCGGCGAGCTGGAGGATGAAGCCGTCGGCCAGCTGGCCGGCCATGGCGAGGGCCTTGGGCCCGTAGGCGGCCATCCAGACCGGCAGCTTGCCGTCCTTGATCCAGGGGATCTTGATCCGGTGGTCGCCGACATACGCCTCCCGCCCCTCGGCCAGATCGCGGATGACACCGATCGCCTCGCCCAGCCGGGCCAGGGTGTTCGGCGGCCGCCCGGCCACCCGCATCGCGGAGTCGCCGCGGCCGATGCCGCAGACGGTGCGGTTGCCGTACATCTCGTTGAGGGTGGCGAAGGTGGAGGCGGTGACTTCGGGGGCGCGGGTGGAGGGGTTGGTGACCATCGGACCGACGATCAGCCGCTCGGTGTGTTCCAGGATGCGGCTGTAGAGGACGAACGGTTCCTGCCACAGCACGGTCGAGTCGAAGGTCCAGCCGTAGCGGAAGCCGTTGCGCTCGGCCCGGCGCATCAGGGACACGACGGCGGCGGAGGGCGGGTCGGCCTGTAGGACAACTCCGAAGTCCACAGCGGCGCTCCTTAAGTGAGGTACTGACATGTGCCACGCGGGATGTACTGACCGTGTCCCGCGTGTCCGGTGAACTCCCTGCGGTCGATGACGAGTTCACCCCGGGAGAGGACCGTCTCGACCTGTCCGGTGAGCTGTTTGCCCTCGTACGCCGAGTAGTCGACGTTCATGTGGTGGGTCTCGGCGGAGACGGTCTGCTGCGCGGTGGGGTCGTAGATGACGAGGTCGGCATCGGCGCCGGGGGCGATGGTGCCCTTCTTCGGGTAGAGGCCGAACATCCGGGCCGGGGCGGCGCAGGCGATCTCGATCCAGCGCCGACGGCTGATCCGGCCCTCCACGACGGCCTGGTGGAGGAGGTCCATCCGGTTCTCCACGCCGGGCATCCCGTTGGGGATCTTGGAGAAGTCGCCGCGGCCGAGCTCCTTCTGCCCCTGGAAGCAGAAGGGGCAGTGGTCGGTGGAGACCACCTGGAGGTCGTTGGTGCGCAGCCCGCGCCACAGCGCCGCCTGATGCTCCCGGGGCCGCAACGGGGTGGAGCACACGTATTTGGCGCCCGCGAAGTCCGGCTCGGCGAGGTTGTCGGTGGACAGGAACAGATACTGCGGGCAGGTCTCACCGAAGACGTTCAGCCCCTTGTCCCGGGCCTGGGCGATCTCGGCCAGGGCTTCCTCGGCGGAGACATGGACGATATAGAGCGGCGCACCGGCCACCCGCGCCAGCTGGATGGTGCGGTGGGTGGCCTCGGCCTCCAGAAGGACGTGGCGGACCTCGCCGTGGTAGCGCGGGTCGGTGCGGCCAGCGGCCAGCGCCTGTTCGACGAGGACGTCGATGGCGATGCCGTTCTCGGCGTGCATCATGATCAGGCCGCCGTTGTCGGCGGACTGCTGCATGGCGCGCAGGATCTGTCCGTCGTCGCTGTAGAAGACGCCGGGGTAGGCGGTGAACAGCTTGAAGGAGGTGACGCCCTCCGCCACCAGGAGGTCCATCTCCTTGAGGGTGTGCTCGTTCACATCCGAGAGGATCATGTGGAACGCGTAGTCGATGGCGCACTGGGCGTCGGACTTGGCGTGCCAGGTGTCCAGGCCGGCGCGGAGCGACTTGCCGCGGGACTGGACGGCGAAGTCGATGATGGTGGTGGTGCCGCCCCAGGCCGCGGCGCGGGTCCCGGTCTCGAAGTTGTCGGAGGAGAAGGTTCCACCGAACGGGAAGTCCAGGTGGGTGTGTGCGTCGACGCCTCCCGGGATGACATATCTGCCGGTGGCGTCGAGGATGCGGTCCGCCGACTCCCCCCAGCTGCCCGCGGTGGGGCTGCCGTGCGCGGCGAGGGCGGCGATCCGGCCGTCCTCCACCAGGACATCGGCGTGGATCTCATCGGCGGCTGTGATGACCAGTCCGCCCCGGACGACCGTACGGCTCACCATCCTTGCTCCTTCCACACCAGCGACATCGGCGGCACGGGAAGGCGGAGCTCGACGCGCACCATCCCCTCGGCAGGTCTGCTCCGCTGACGCCACGCCACCACCGGTCTACACCCGTAGATCGCGGTCGAGAAGGAGACCGTAGAAGCATGTCACCCACGGTGGCAATACCGTGACCGTTAATCAGCGGAGACGTTCGTGTTGCCCCGACGATCAGCTGGACGGTTCAACGCGGCGCCCGGACGCCATGGGCCCGGCACCCGGCGGAGGGGTGCGGGAGTGACGCGATGGGCAGATATCCGCCGACGCCGGCGGGCCATCCGGGCGAACGCCACAGCATCCTGACGGACGACGCAGAGGGGCGAGGGGTCATGGAGCACAGCGCACCGTGGGAGTTCTCCGACGACCGGGGGCGCCTTGCGGTGGCCGGGGACCGGCCGTTGCGGATCGTGGCGTACATACAGGCGGGGGCGACGCTGTGGGACCACGGCATACGTCCCGTGGGGCTCTTCGGGTCCCAGCACGACGGCGCCGCCCCCGACCCCGCCAAGAGCGGTGAGCTGCCGCTCGCGGAGATCCCCTACCTGGGTTCGGGCGGCGCGCTGCACCCGGACACCCTGCTGGAGGCGGAACCGGACCTCGTCGTGGCCGTGACCTACGACGGCGAGCAGGTCTACGGGCTGGAGCAGAAGACCGCGCTGGAGCTGGAGACCCATGTCCCCCTCGCCACGGTAGCGGTGGGCCCCGGCCGGAGCCTGGCCGAGGTGCGCGAACGGTTCGCGGCGCTCGCCGGCTCGCTCGGCCGGGGCGAACCCCCCTCCGCCGCCCGCGAGTTGGACGCCGCGGAGGATGCCCTGCGGCAGGCGACCGGCGGCGCCGTACGGCCTCGGGTGCTGGCGCTGTCGCCCGCGGGCCCGGAGCGGGTGCATCTGGCCCGGCCCAGCTCCTGGCCCGACCTGCGGGCGCTGACCGAACACGGCGTCGGGCTGCTGGAGCCGGCCGCGGGCGCCGGGGTGAACTGGTCCACGGTCGGCTGGGCGGAGGCCGCGGCGATGGACCCGGACATCGTGCTCATGGACGTACGGGTCAATGCCACCCGGCCCCAGGAGCTCCGGGCCGACGAGCACTGGCGCGCGATCGAGGCGCGGGCCCGGCTGCTGCCGTGGAACCCGGAGGCCCCGTGCAGCCGGCGCGCGCACACCCGTTTCTTCACCCTGCTGGCCGACACGGTGCGCGCGTCCGCCGGGACGGAGTGAGCCGTGCCGGGGCCCGCCGCGGGTGAGCGGGGGCCTCGCGCCTCGTGAAGCCCCCGCCGGCCGCGGTGGTGTCCGCTACGAGGCGGCCGCCATGCTGTGCGCCGCCCGTAGCGCGTCCGCGAGCAGATCCGCGCCCTCCTCGGCCTCGGCGACGGTCAGCGTCATCGGCGGGGCGATCCGCAGCGAGGCGCCGCCCTGGCCGCCCTTGCCGACCAGCAGACCGCGTTCCCTGGCGGCCTCCACGACCAGCGAAGCGGCCTCGGGCGAGCGCTCGTCGGTGCCGGGGCGGACCAGTTCGATGCCGATCATCAGGCCGCGGCCGCGCACTTCCCGGACGAATTCCAGGCCGGCCGCGACCGCCCGCAGCCGCTCGATGAGCAGGCCGCCGACCCGCCGGGCGTTGCCCTGGAGGTCGTGTTCGAGGAGGTAGTTGAGGTTGGCCAGGCCCGCGGCCATGGTGACGGGGCTGCCGCCGAAGGTGGAGATGGAGTTCGCGGAGAGCGAGTTCATCACCTCGGCGCGGGCCACCACCCCGCCGATGGACATGCCGTTGCCGATGCCCTTGGCGAAGGTGAGCATGTCGGGCGGGCCGTGGCCGGCGTGCGCCTGCCAGCCCCAGAAGTGGTCGCCGGTGCGGCCCCAGCCGGTCTGCACCTCGTCGCTGATCCAGAGGATGCCGTGCCGCGCGAGCACCTCGCGGAACGCGGCGTAGAGGCCGTCGGGCGGCATGGTGAACCCGCCGACGCCCTGGACCGGTTCGGCGATCAGCGCGGCGACACCGCCCGCGGTCTGCTGGAGCATGTCCTCCAGGTCGGCGACACAGGCGGCGGTGTACTCGGCGTCGCTCAGCTCCGCGTACGGGCCGCGGCTGCGTACCCCGCCGTGCACATAGAGCGTCTGGAGCGGCGAGAGGCTGGTCGGCGACCAGCTCTGGTTGCCGGTGATGCCGACGGTGGAGAACGAGCGGCCGTGGTAGCTGTTGCGCATCGCCAGGATCTGGTTGGAGCGGCGGTGCGTGGTGGCCAGCAGCAGGGCCGCGTCATTGGCCTCCGTACCGGAGGTGGTGAAGAAGACCCGGGCGTCGGGGATGCCGGAGAGCGCCACGATCCGCTCGGCCAGATCGACCATGGGGCGGGAGAGGTAGAGCGTCGAGGTGTGGATGATGCGGCCGGCCTGCTCGCTGACGGCCTTGGTCACCTCGGGCAGCGCGTGCGCCGTCATGGTGGTGAGGATGCCGCCGAAGAAGTCGAGGTAGCGGTTGCCCTCGGCGTCCCAGACATGGCGGCCCTCGCCGTGGGTGAGTTCGAGCGGCCGCTCGTAGTAGAGGCTAAGCCAGGAGGGCAGGACGGCCTGGTGGCGGGCGTGCAGGGCCGCCGTGTCCTGGGG
Source organism: Streptomyces sp. MCA2 (assembly GCF_023544705.1). Taxonomy (NCBI): domain Bacteria; kingdom Bacillati; phylum Actinomycetota; class Actinomycetes; order Kitasatosporales; family Streptomycetaceae; genus Streptomyces; species Streptomyces sp. MCA2. The sequence continues at coordinate 75,151 of NZ_JAMJFM010000029.1, read as the reverse complement.
TGTCTGGGTCATGGCTGCACCAGCCCGTCGTACGCGTCGGGGCGGCGGTCGCGGTAGAACGCCCACTGCTGCCGGACCTCGTCGATCAGGGCGAAGTCGAGGTCGCGGATGACCAGTTCCTCCTTGGAGTCGCTGGCGAGGTCGCCGACGAACTGGCCTCGGGGGTCGACGAAGTAGCTGGTGCCGTAGAAGTCGTTGTCGCCGTACTCCTCGACGCCGACCCGGTTGATCGCCGCGATGAAGTACTCGTTGGCGACGGCGGCCGCGGGCTGTTCCAGCTGCCAGAGGTAGGCGGACAGGCCGCGGGAGGTGGCGGAGGGGTTGTAGACCAGTTGGGCGCCGTTGAGGCCCAGCTGCCGCCAGCCCTCGGGGAAGTGGCGGTCGTAGCAGATGTAGACGCCGACCTTGCCGACGGCGGTGTCGAAGACCGGCCAGCCGGCGTTCCCCGGTTTGAAGTAGTACTTCTCCCAGAAGCCCTTGACCTGCGGGATGTGGTGCTTGCGGTAGGTGCCCAGCACCGTGCCGTCGGCGTCGATGACGGCCGCGGTGTTGTAGTAGAAGCCGGCCTGTTCGACCTCGAAGACGGGGACGACGATGACCATGCCGGTCTCGCGGGCCAGGTCCTGCATCCGCCGGACGGTCGGGCCGTCGGGCACCGGCTCGGCCCAGCGGTAGTGCTCGGGCTCCTGGACCTGGCAGAAGTACGGGGCGTTGAAGACCTCTTGGAAGCCGATCACTTTCGCGCCCTGCGCGGCCGCCGCCCGGGCGTACTCCTCATGCTTCGCGATCATCGATTCGGTGTCGCCGGTCCAGGTCGCCTGGACCAGTGCGGCACGCACAACATCGGCCATGAGCTGCTCCTTTGTCGATGCGTCAGCCATGCAGCCCGCGCGGGATCTACGCGTGTGGAGGTGACCGTAGGCCCCCGTCACACACGGTGGCAAGACCATCTCTCCCATGGCGCGTCCGGCCGCCCTCGGCAGATATGACAGGAAAACTTGCAAGTTTTCCTGTCGATCTCCTACGCTGGACGTATGCCGGAAAACGACCAGGAACGCCTGGCGACAGATCTGGGCGCCGCGGTGTCACAGCTCATGCGTCATCTGCGTGCCGCCTCGCCCCAGGGCGAGCTCACCCCGACCCAGCGGGCGGTGATCTCCCGGATCGACACCGACGGGCCGGCCACCATCGCGGCGCTGGCCCGCGCCGAGCTGGTCCGGCCGCAGTCCATGCGGCTGACCGTCGGCGCGCTGGAGGAGCGCGGCGTGCTCGCCCGCAGCCCGCATCCGACGGACGGGCGCCAGGTCGTCTTCTCCCTCACCGAGGAGGGGGGCCGGATGCTCGCCGCCGTACGGCAGGCCAAACAGAACTGGCTGGCGGTGGCCATCGCCGACCGGCTGACCACGCAGGAGCAGCAGACCCTGGCGACGGCCACCGAGCTGATGCGGCGGCTGATGCCGGAATGACCGGCATAGGCGGCTCCAGCCCGACCCGCCCGGACGGCGCCGCGACGGCCCACGCCCCAGCCCCGTCGGTCCTCGCCGCAGCCCCGTCGGCCGTCGCCGCCCCGGAAGCGGCTGCCGTGGCCGCCGGCCGCACCGGCCCCGGCCGGCCCGCCGACCCGAGCGGCTCCGGCGTCCCGAGCGGCTCCGGCGTCCCGAGCGGCTCCGGCGAACCAGGCGGCTCCGGTGACTCCGGTGACTCCAGCGGCTCCAGCGGCTCCGACCGCGCCTTCGGCGCCCGGCTGATGACGCCGCTGCTGCTGGGCTCGCTGCTGAACCCCATCAACTCGACGATGATCGCCACCGCCCTGGTGGCCATCGGCCAGGACTTCCACGTCGGCGCCGCCGAGACCGCCTGGCTCATCTCCGCGATGTACCTGTCCAGCGCGGTGGGCCAGCCCTCGATGGGGCGGCTCGCCGACCGCGTCGGCCCCCGCCGGGTGTTCGCCGCCGGGGCCCTGACCGTCTGTGCGGCGGGCCTCATCGGGGCGCTCGCCCCCACCTTCGGGCTGCTGATCGTCTCCCGGGTCGTGCTCGGGATCGGCACCGCGGCGGCCTACCCCGCCGCGATGGCGATCCTGCGCGCCGAATCGCGCCGGGTGGGCCGTCCCGCGCCCCGGTACGTCCTCGGCCGGCTCTCGCTCGCCGCGCTGGGCAGCGCCGCCATCGGCCCCACTCTCGGCGGGCTGCTCGCCGCGACCGCGGGCTGGCGCGCGGTGTTCGCCGTCAACATCCCGCTCGCGCTGCTCGCCCTGCTCGGCGCGCTCGCCTGGCTCCCGGCCGACCGGAAGAACGCGGGGGCCGGGCGCTCCGACTCCGACAGCGGCCCCGCCCCCGGTTCATCGGGCCGCGCCGGCGCCTCCGGCTCGCTCGACCCGCTGGGCATCGCCCTGTTCGCCGCGACTCTGACCTGCGCGATGTTCTTCCTGCTGCGGCTCGAAGACCCGCAGTGGCTGCTGCTGGCACCTACGGGCGTGCTCGCGGGCGTCCTGGTGTGGTGGCAGCTGCGCCATCCGGCGGCCTTCCTCGACCTGCGGATGCTCGCCCGCAACGGCGCCCTGGTCCGCACCTACCTCCGGCACGGCCTGGCCTATCTCGTCATCTACTGCGTGCTCTACGGCTTCAGCCAGTGGCTGGAGGAGGCGCACGGCTTCTCGTCCTTCCACGCCGGCCTGGTCATGCTGCCGATGTCCGGCGCGGCGGCGTTCTGCTCGATCGCGGGCGCCCGTACGAAGGGCATCCGCGCCCCGCTGACCGTCGCCGCGGCCTGTCTCGCCGTCGGCAGCGCGGTCTTCCTCCTGCTCCAGGGCACCAGCCCGCTGGTCGCGCTGCTGTGTGCCGGGGCACTCTTCGGTATTCCGCAGGGCCTGGCGGCCACCGGCAATCAGGCCGCCGTCTACGCCCAGGCCCCGGCCGACGGGGTGGGCTCGGCCGCCGGGCTCCAGCGCACCGCCCAGTACCTCGGCGCCATCACCGCGTCGGGCCTCATCGGGCTGCTGTACGGGGAGCGCGCCTCGGACTCCGGACTGCATGCGATCGCCCTGATCGGCGTCGTACTCGGCCTGCTGCTGCTCGCCCTGACCCTCGCCGACCGCAGCCTGCGGGCCGGCGCCACCGGGACCGGGACCGGGACCAGCGACTGAAAACGGCCACATCCCCTCCGGGCCACACCGGTCACAGCGCCTGCACCCGCCACACCGAAAAAAGACCGCAACACCCCGACCCCACCCCCGCCCCGCACCTCTGCCCTCACCTCACAAGGAGCACCCCATGCCCGCCACCGCCCTCGACGCCACGACCGCCCTGGTGCTGATCGACCTTCAGAAAGGCATCGCCGGGCTGCCCTGCGCCCCGGTGCCCCCGGCCGAGGTCATCGAGCGAGGCGCGCGGCTGGCCGCCGCGTTCCGTGCGCGCGGGCTGCCGGTCGTCCTGGTGAACGTCACGGGCGGCGCCCCGGGCCGTACGGAGGCCGCGCGGCACACCGGCAACCCGCCCGCCGACTGGGCGGAGCTGGTGCCCGAACTCGACCGGCAGCCCGGCGACATCGGCGTCACCAAGCAGCAGTGGGGCGCCTTCCACGGCACGAACCTGGATCTGGAGCTGCGCCGCCGTGGCGTGACCCAGGTCGTCCTCGGCGGCATCGCCACCAGCATCGGGGTGGAGTCCACCGCCCGCGCCGCGCACGAGCACGGCTACCACGTCACCCTCGCCACCGACGCGATGACCGACCTGGATGCCGAGGCGCACCGCAACAGCCTGGAGAAGATCTTCCCGCGGCTGGGCGAGACCGGCACGACCGAGGCGATCCTCGCGCTGCTCGGCTGAGGCCCGACGGCCCGACGGCCCGGCTGAGCCCGACGGCTCGGCTAAGGCCCGGCGGCCCGGCCGGGGCCCGGCGGCGTACGCCTCACAGACGCACGCCGTCGGGCGACGCCGGGTGGGCGGCCGGCCGCCGCTCGTGCCAGCGCAGATCGTCCTGGAGCTGGGCGGCCAGCGAGATCAGCCGCGGTTCACCATGGGCCGGGCCGAGCAGCTGGGCGCCCAGCGGCAGGCCGTCACTGCTGAACCCGGCGGGGACGCTCACGCCCGGCCAGCCCAGGACATTCCACGGCCAGGCGTACGGGCAGGCGGCGATCATGGCCTGATCCGTACGCCAGCCGCTGAGCTTGGCCAGGGTGCCGATGCGCGGCGGCGGGGTGGCGGTGGTCGGTGTCAGCAGGACGTCATAGGGGCCGAACAGCGCGCCGATCCGGCGCTGTTGACGCTTCTCGACGGCGCGCGCCCGGCGCAGTAAGGGGCCGCCGAGCAGCCGGCCCATCCGTGCCGCCTCCCGCGTACGGCGGTCCAGGAGGGAGCGGTCGGGCACCCGGTCCGCCCACTCCCCCACCCCGGCCGTGGCGCGCGGCACGAAGGCCAGCCCGACCAGCCCGTAGTCCGGCTCCGCCTCCTCGACGAAGTGCCCCAGCCGGGCGAGGGTACGGGCCACGCCGGTCACCGCGGCCCGGACGTCGGGGTGCAGCGGCTTGGGGGTGAAGGTGAAAGCGGCCTTCCACGACAGGGCGATGCGCAGCCGGCCCGGGTCGCGGCCGGCCGCCTCGCGCGCCGCGATGGCGGGCGGCCGGTGCAGATCGCCGTCGTGGTTTCCGCTGGCCACGTCCAGCAGCAGCGCCGCGTCCTCGACCGTACGGGCCAGCGGGCCGATGCCGGTGATCCCCTGGAAGGCCTCCGGGTCGGGCCAGGTGGAGATCCGGCCGCGCTGGGGTTTGATGCCGACGAGATGGGACCAGGCGGCGGGGATCCGGACGGAACCGGCGCCGTCGGTGCCGAGGGCGGCGGGGACCAGCCCGGCCGCGACCGCGGCGGCCGAGCCGCCGGAGGAGCCGCCCGGGGTGTGCGCGAGGTTCCAGGGGTTGCAGGTGTTGCCGAAGGCCGGGCCCTCGGTGAACGGCCACTGGCCCAGTTCGCAGGCGTTGGTCTTGCCGACGATGACCGCCCCGGCCGCGCGCAGCCGCCGGACGACCTCGGCATCGCGCTCCTTGGGCAGGAACTCGCCGGCACAGCCGAACGCGGTGGGCTCGCCCGCCACATCGGTGTCGTCCTTGACCGCGACCGGCACTCCGAGCAGCGGCAGCCGCTCCCCGGCCGCCAGCCTGCGGTCGGCCTCCGCCGCCTCCGCGATGGCCGCCTCGGCCCGTACCCGCCGGAAGGCGTTGACGCTGCTCTGGGTGGCCTCGATGCGCTCCAGTGACCGCCGTACCAGCGCGGTCGAGGTCACCTGTCCCTCGGCGAGCGCCCGTGCCTGCTCGGCGAGGCCTTCCAACTCCCCCGCCGTGGCACCGATGTGCCGGGCCGGGGCAGGCCCGGTTCCGCTGTCCTGGCTCTCGTCAACGCTCACGCTGCGTGCCCTCCCTGGAACCGCTCATTCGAACGAACGGTCCCAGGAGGCTAATCGTCCCGGCGAGGGCCATCAATGACGCCGCGCGGTGCGCCACATCGACGACACACGGACGGCACACAGCGGCCCGTCGTGTTCCGGCACTGTCACGCGCGGTGCACGAACCGGCGGCGCGAGGGCCGGTGGACGACCGTCACGACCGGTGGACGACCATGGCCGAGCCGCCGCCGCGCCGTACCTTCTCGGCCGCCGCCAGCCAGCGGCCGTCCGGCAGCCGCTGGACGCCGGTCGCCGCTCCGATCTCCGGGTTCTGCTTGAACGCGTGTCCGATCGCTTCGAGTTGCCCCCGGACCGGGCTGTTCCACAGGCCGGGTTCGAGTTCGGTCGTCGCCGCGTTGCGCTGGCTGGCCCGCGGCGCGGCGATGGCGTCGACCAGCGGCATACCGCGGTCGAGGTGGTTGACCAGGGTCTGGAGCACGGTGGTGATGATGGTCGCGCCGCCGGGCGAGCCGAGCGCCACCACCGGCCGGCCGTGCCGCAGCACGATCGTCGGCGAGATCGACGAGCGCGGCCGCTTGCCGGGGCCCGGGAGGTTGGGGTCATGGACGGCCGGGTCCGCGGGCGCGAAGGAGAAGTCGGTGAGCTCGTTGTTGAGCAGGAAGCCACGGTGCGGGACGACGATGCCGCTGCCGCCGGTCTGCTCGATGGTCAGGGTGTAGGCGACGACATTGCCCCACTTGTCGGCGACCGTCAGATGGGTGGTGTTCTCCCCCTCGTACGTCGTCGGCGTGGCCTTGCCGCCACTGGCGCAGCGCTTCGGATGGCGCGGGTCACCGGGCGCGAGCGGGCTGGTCAGCGCCTTGCCGTCGTGGATGAGGCAGGCGCGGGCGTCGGCGAACCGCTGCGAGGTGAGGCCCTTGACCGGTACGTCCTCCTGCGCCGGGTCGCCGACCCAGCGGCCGCGGTCGGCGAAGGCGATCCGGCTGGCCTCCAGGTAGCGGTGGAGGTACTGCCGCTCGCTCAGCCGGGAGACGTCGCTCTTCTCCAGGATGTTGAGCGCCTCGGCGACGCTGGTGCCGCCGGAGGAGGACGGCCCGATGCCGTAGACGTCGAGGCCGCGGTAGCGGGTGTGGGTCGGCGCCTGTCCGAGGGCCCGGTAGGCGCGCAGATCGCCCGCGGTCAGCTCGCCGGGCCGCACCTTGCGCGTCGATCCGGTGCGCACCGGTGGCTTCTGGACGGTGCGGACGATGTCCCGGCCCAGTGCGCCGTCGTAGAGCGCCCGGACGCCCTTCGTCGCCAACTCCCCGTACGTACGGGCCAGATCGGGGTTCTTCATCGTCGAGCCGACGACCGGCAGCTTGCCGCCGGGCAGGAAGAGGCCGGCGGTCGCCGGGAAGTCCCGGAAGCGCGCCTCGTTGTCCGCGGTCTGCTGACGGAAGGTGGGGTCGACCGTGAAGCCGCCCGCCGCCAGCTTCCGGGCGGGCCGCAGCACCTGGCCCAGGGACCGGCTGCCCCACTTGCGCAGGGCGGTGTCCCAGGTGGCGGGGGTGCCCGGGGTGCCGACGCTCAGCCCGCTGGTGACCGCGTCGGCGAACGGGATCGGTGTGCCGTTCTCCAGGAAGAGGTCCTTGCCGGCGGAGCGCGGGGCGGTCTCCCGGCCGTCGAGGGTGCGTACGGTCCGGGACTTGGCGTCGTAGGAGACGAAGTAGCCGCCGCCACCGATGCCCGCGGAGTAGGGCTCGGTGACGCCGAGGGCGGCGGCGGTGGCGACCGCCGCGTCCACGGCGTTACCGCCCTTCGCGAGCACCGCGATACCGGCGGCCGAGGCATCCGGGTCGACGCTGGAGACGGCCCCGCCGTGGCCGACGGCGACCGGGGTCTTCTCCGGTGTGGCGGTGCGGGCGCTGTCCTGGGCCGCGGGGGCCGGCCGCGCGGACGCGGCGGAGCCGGCCGCGGCCGGGACCGTCACCAGGGAGCCGGCCAGCGCGGCGGCCGCTCCCAGGACGGTGAGACGTCGGGCTGTGGTCATACCGGGGATTCCTCCAAGGGCGGGCGGGGGGCGGCAGGGGCCGGAGCCTACTCGGCGCAACAGCGCGCCGACAGAGGGCATTTCGCCCGCGGCCGCGATGCCTGCGAAGTCGGCGATCACCCTGCGGACGGCAGGGATCAGCTGCCCGTTTCCGTACGGATCAGGTATGCCCGCACGGACCGGGACAAGCCGCCCCGGCGCCCCGCCCCGCCCTCGAACACACACCCGGTGAGCCGCTACGCTCCCCGGCCATGGACGACACCCTGCTGCTTCCGACCGTGGCGGCCGTGGCCCTGATCCTGGGGCTGGTGGCCGGCTGGGCCGTGCAATCGGCGACGGTCCGCCGGCGGCTGACCCGCGAACAAGGCTTCTTCGGGCTGCCGGCCGGTTCGGAGTGCGTGCTGGTCACCCACCGGGACAGCACCTCGGCGCACTGGAGCATCCCCCGTCATGACGCGCTGGCGCTGCTGGGGCTGGCCGCGGTGATCGAGAACTGCGGTGCGCACCCCGAGGTCGCCCCGCACGACACCGGCCTCCAGGGCTTCGGGGCGCGTACCGAGTTCTGTGTCGGCGACCCGACCGCGCACCGCCGGCTGGCGGCCCATCTGGCCAATCTGCTGCCGGGGGTCGCGGTGCATCCGGGGGACGAGTCCGGCGCGGGCCGCGGCACCTTCACGATCGGCGGCTCGGCGTACCGGATGGAGCCCGGTGCGGTCGAATACGTCCTGCTGGCCCGGCTGACCGCCGGGGAGGGCGGCCGCCCGGTGTTCCTCGCGGCCGGCCAGCGCCCGGTCACCCACCGGGCCGCGGTCCGTCATCTGGTGCGCAACCGGGCCCGGCTGGCCCGTAAGCACGGCGTCGACGGCCAGTTCTGTCTGCTGCTGAAGGTGGTCAACTCACAGGCGTACGGGCCCGATGTCGTCGAGCTGGTCGCCGATGTCACCAAGTCCGCGCTCACGGCCGCGGAGCCGAAGGGGCCCCGGGCGGCGGCCTGATACCGGCGCCGGGCGCCGGACTCCGGCCCGCGCACCGACAGGCAGCCGTCCCGCCGGTCTGCCAAGCTCAAAGGCATGATCGCCGGTCTCCGCTCACCCGTCCTGCACTGGACCGGTGCGCTGCCGGTGCTGGCGGTGGTGCTGCTGGCCCTGACGTGGGGGCGGTCACTGCCGCTCGCGCTGATCGTGCTGGTGTCGTGCTTTCTGGCCGGGGCGGTGCTGGCCGCGGTGCATCACGCGGAGGTGATCGCGCACCGGGTGGGCGAGCCGTTCGGGTCACTGGTGCTGGCCGTCGCGGTGACCATCATCGAGGTGGCCCTGATCGTCACCTTGATGGCCGACGGGGGCGAGAAGAGTGCCGCGCTGGCCCGGGACACCGTCTTCGCGGCGGTGATGATCACCTGCAACGGCATCGTGGGGCTCTGTCTGCTGGTCGGCTCGCTCCAGCGCAAGGTGGCCGTCTTCAACGCCGAGGGCACCGGCGCCGCGCTGGCGGCGGTCACCACGGTGGCGGGGCTGAGCCTGGTCCTGCCGACGTTCACGACGAGCACGCCGGGGCCGCGGTTCTCCACTCCGCAGCTGATCTTCGCGGCGCTGGCCGCGCTGGTCCTCTACGGCCTGTTCGTGACCACCCAGACGGTCCGGCACCGGGACTACTTCCTGCCGGTGACCACGTCGGGAGAGGTGATCCGCGGCACGGACCATGCGGACCCGCCGTCGGCGCGGACCGCGCTGGCCAGTCTCGGGCTGCTGGCGCTGGCACTGGTCGCGGTGGTGGGCCTGGCCAAGGCGGTGTCTCCGGCCATCGAGGCCGGTGTGATCGCGGCGGGTCTGCCGTCGTCCGTCGTGGGCATCGTGATCGCGCTGCTGGTCCTGCTGCCCGAGACCATCGCGGCGGTCCGCGCGGCCCGCCGTGACCGGGTGCAGACGAGTCTGAACCTGGGCCTCGGCTCGGCGATGGCCAGCATCGGCCTGACCATCCCGGCGGTCGCGCTGGCCACCGTCTGGCTGCCGGTCCCGCTGGTCCTGGGCCTCGGGGCCAGCCATATGGTGCTGCTCGCGCTGACCGTGATCGTCGGCACCCTGACGGTGATCCCCGGCCGCGCCACCCCGCTCCAGGGCGGCGTCCATCTGGCCCTGCTGGCCGCGTACATCGTGCTGGCGGTCAGCCCGTGAGGCGAACGGCCCCCGGATGCCGGGCCGGTCCTCCTCGACGCCCCTCCCGGACGGCCCGCCGGTGCGAGGCCGATCGGGTGCCGAACTCTCCCGCCCCGGTGTCGTTCCCGCCTCCGCGGCGGAGCGCGTGAGAGCACGTGGAGGATGGCATCCGACCAGCACACGAACACCCGGCGGAGGTTCCTGAAGGCCGCGGTCGTGGTCGGCATGCTCTCCGCGGGCCGTGTCCTGTTCCTGCCCGACAGCGGTCCCCCGGAGACCGGCACGCCGCCACGGCCCCGGCCCCGCCCGCCGCAACCGCCCGCCGCCGCCACCGGACCGGTGGCTGCCGGCGGCCCCGGCGGCCCGGCGGACGCCCCGCAGCCGTACCGGCTCCGCCCGATGGCCGGCGAAACCTCCCGCTCCGGCGCGGGTGCCTCACCACCGCACCCGGACGTCGCCTTCCGCCTCGCCACGGACCGCCGCGAAATCTTCCTCACCTTCGACGACGGCCCCCACCCCGTGCACACCCCCGGCATCCTGCGGATCCTGCGCCGCCACGAGGCCCGGGCCACGTTCTTCGTCATCGGCGAGAACGCCGCCGAATTCCCCGGTCTGCTGCACGACATCGCCGACGAGGGCCATGCCGTCGCCAACCACACCTGGTCCCATCCGCAGCTCACCACGCTGCCGCCGGGCGCCGTCCGCGACGAGCTCGGCCGCACCAGCGGCCTGATCGAGGACGTCCTGGGCACCGCCCCCGGCATGGCCCGCGCCCCGTACGGCGACTGGGACGATCCCTCGCTGGACATCTGCAACGACCTGGGCATGTCCCCGGTCGGCTGGGCGGTCGACTCGCAGGACTGGACCCTCCCGGGAGCCGGGGTCATCGCGTACACCGTCCTGGACGAGCTGCGCCCCGGCGCGATCGTCCTGTCCCACGACGGGGGCGGTGAGCGGGCGCAGACCGTCGAGGCGCTGGAGTGGTATCTGCCGCGTCTGCTGGACGAGGGCTACCGTCCGATCCGCATCCAGCCCTGACGGGGAGCCCGCCGATGACCGTCGCGGCGGGCGGCCTCGGGTGAGAGCGGTCACCCGATGCCCCGGAAACCGACTCAATGGTTTATCGTTCAATTGGAAGCGGGTGCCGCTACGACGGCGTCCGAGGGCCCTCCCCCAGGGGAAGCCGGCCCGCCGCCGCACGGCAGCAGGCCTTCGGGGCCACCGCCGTCACCGCCCGCGCCACCCGAGCCGCCCCGGCCGAATTCCCCCGTTCGGCCGGGGCTTCCCCCTTTCCGGGCATCTGCGCCGGCTCAGCGCAGATGCGACGCCCCGTTGACGTCGAGCACCGTCCCGGAGGACCAGACCGCCTCGGGCGAGGCCAGATAGTGGACGGCGGACGCCACCTCCTGTGGCGAAGCGACCCGGCCGAACGGACTCTGCTGCCGTACGTCCTCCGTGAGGCGGTCCGCGACCCGCTCGGTCGCCACGAATCCGGGAGCCACCGACGCCACGCCGATGCCGTACGGCGCGAGATGGACGGCCAGCGACTGCCCCATCGCATGCAACGCCGCCTTGGACGCGCCATAGGCCGGGTGGTCCGGCTCACCGCGGAAGGCCCCGCGCGAGCCGATATGGACGATCCGCCCCTCCACCTCGCGCTCGATCATGTTCCGCGCCGCGTGGTAGGTGACATGGGCCGCCCCCAGCAGATTCACGTCCACGACCTGCTGCCAGGCCCGCTGCCAGTCCTCGAACGACGTACGGTCCAGTGGATGCGCCACATTCGCGGCCGCATTGTTGACCAGCACATCGACGCCGCCCAGCCCGTCCACGGCCGCCTCGACGAGCGCCGCCGCCCCCTCCGGTGTGCTCACATCCCCCTGCACCAGTACATGCCCGCGCCCCGCCAGAGCCTCGAACGCCTCCTGAGCCGCCGCCCGCCGCGACGAGTAATGCAGCGCGACCCGGTCCCCGTGCGCGGCGAAGATCTCGGCGACCGCGCGGCCGATACCCCGCGAGGCCCCGGTCACCAGCACCGCCCGGCTCATCGGACCCCCTCCGCCCCGGCGCGCGGACGGCTCGCCCAGCCGGGACCGCTACGGGACAACAACCGCTCAGCAAACGACCAGGGATGGTTCATCAACAGATCAATCCTTACCTCGTGCCGTACCACGAACGTGCGTAAGGAATCGTAGGGAGCCGGACGGGAGGCAGGGCGTCCGCACCCGTTCGGGCGGCACCCGTCTCCCCCAGTGGGCATGCCGCGACGGCCCAACCACCGTTGAATGCTGCATGTCCGCACGTGCCAGGAGCGCCGGCCCGCATCGGGAGCACGCATGCCGTTGCCGAAGACCCCCAGTGCCCCGGCCGCGCCCCGCGCCCGCCGCCCCCAGGGCGTGCTGCGCCGCATCGGGGAGTGGTGCGCCCGCCGCTGCGTCCTCGTCATCGTGCTGTGGCTGGTCGCTCTGGTAGGGCTCCAGGTTCTTCAGCGCACCTACGGCGGTGACTACTCCGACGACTTCGCACTGCCCGGCGTCCAGTCGAGCCAGGGCCGCGAGGTGCTCAAGGAGCACGAGCCGAAGGCCGGCGGCTACAGCAGCCAGGTCGTGCTGCACGACACGGCCGGGCCGCTGACCGGATTCCGCAGCCAGATCGACGGCGCCGTCACCGCCCTGGGCAAGCTGCCAGAGGTGCTCTCCGCACAGAACCCGCTGCCGCCGCCCGGCGCCCCGCCCGCCGAGCCGCCGCCCGGGACGCCGGACGTCGGCCCGCTGTCCGCCGACGGCCGCACCGCGTACATCACGGTGCGGTTCGCCGTGCAGCCCTCCACCCTCGACCCGGACTATCTGAACGGTGTCGACGCGGCGGTGCGGCCGCTGCGATCCGCGGGTGTGGAGGTGGAGTACGGCGGGCCGCTGGGCGAACTGGCCCGGCCCGAACCCAATGACGTGATCAGCGAAGTGATCGGCTTCGCGGTGGCGATCCTGGTGCTGCTGGTCGGCTTCGGGAGCGTGCTGGCGGCCGGGGTGCCGCTGCTCACCGCGCTGATCAGCGCCTTCTGCGGACTGGCCTGCCTGGGACTGCTCGCCGCCGCCTTCGTCTTCGCCACCGTCTCCCCCACGCTGGCCACGATGATCGGCCTCGGCGTCGGCATCGACTACGCGCTGTTCCTGATCACCCGGCACCGGCAGAACCTGATGGACGGGGCGGACCCGGTCACCGGAGCGGGCAAGGCCGTGGCGACCAGCGGCCGGGCGGTGCTGGTGTCCGGCTGCACGGTCATCATCGCGCTGATGGGGCTCTGGGTCTCGGGCCTCTCCTTCATCGGCAAACTGGGGGTGGCGGCCGCCATCACCGTGGTCTCCGCGGTGCTCGGCGCGCTCACCCTCGTACCGGCGCTGCTCGGGCTGATCGGCCGCCGCATCGACCGGCTCCACGTCCGCAAGCCGATCGCCGAGACGGATGCCGCACCGGGCGAGCAGGCACGCGGCACCTGGCACCGGTATGCGCAGCGGGTGGAGCGCCGCCCGTGGTGGTACCTGGCGGGCGGGGTGCTCGTCATCGTGGTGCTGGCGCTCCCGGTCTTCTCGATCCAGCTGGGCCACATCGGCGACGGCGCCGACCCGACGTCCTTCACCGACCGGCGCGCCTACGACCTGATGTCCTCGGCGTTCGGTCCGGGCTCCAACGGCCCGCTGACCCTCGTGATCGACGAGTCCGCCGTCCCGCAGGCGGACCGGCCGATGCTGGCGGCGCAGGCGCAGAAGACGCTCACGGATGTGCCGGGCGCGGCCTACCTCACCCCGTTGAAGGCCACCCCGGACGGCGAGGTGCTGACCGGCACCGCGTACTCCGCCCGGGCCCCGCAGAACGCGGACACCACGGACCTGGTCAACCGCCTCAAGCACGACCTGCTGCCGCAGGCGGTGAAGGGAACCGGCGCGCACGGCTATGTGACCGGCACGACCGCCGGCCAGGTGGACTTCCTGGACATCGTCGCCAGCAGGCTCCCGCTGATCATCGCCGTGGTCGTCGCCCTCGCCTTCGTCATCATCCTGATCGTCTTCCGCGGCGTGCTGGTCGCCGTGAAGGCGGCGGTGCTCAACGTGCTGTCCATCGCCGCCTCGTACGGGGTGGTGGTGGCGGTCTTCCAGTGGGGCTGGGGCGGTCCGGCGCTCGGGGTCTCGGGCACGGTGCCGATCGAGAGCTATGTGCCGATGATGATGTTCGCGATCGTCTTCGGGCTGAGCATGGACTACGAGATCTTCCTGCTGTCACGGGTGCACGAGGCATGGCTGCGCACCGCCGATGCCAAGGCGAGCGTGGCGCATGCGCTGGAGATCACCGCGCGGGTGATCACCTGCGCCGCACTGATCATGGTGAGCGTGTTCGCCGCGTTCATCATCAGCGACAACATCGTGGTGAAGATGCTGGGCCTCGGCCTGGCCGTGAGCGTACTGATCGACGCCACCGTGGTCCGGCTGCTGCTGGTCCCCGCGGTGATGACGCTGCTGGGCCCGAAGGCCTGGTGGACGCCCCGGTGGCTGGACCGGACCCTGCCGCATGTGCGTACGGAGGGCGACGAGCAGCTCTCCACGGCCCGTCCGGCCTGACCGCCCCCGCGTCCGATCTGCGGGCGCCCCCGGATCCGACGACCATCGAATCATGGCCCCGTCCGCCGAGGTTGGCTCGGCCTCGTACCCCGTGATCCGGCCGATGCTGGCCACGGTCGGCCCGCTGCCTGCCGAGTACGAGGAGACGGCCTGGGCCTTCGAGGCCAAATGGGACGGCGCGCGCTGCATCGTCAACACTCCCGGCGACGGCACGATCCGGCTGATCACCCGGGCGGGCAACGACGCGACCGCGACCTACCCGGAACTGGGGCCGCTGGGCGAACAGCTGCGGGGCCGGCCCGCCGTGCTCGACGGCGAAGTGGTGGTCCTGGACGCACGCGGACGGCCCGACTTCGGGCTGTTGCAGCGCCGGATGGGCGTGGTCAACCCGCGCCGTACGGCCCGGCTGGCCATGGAGCACCCCGTCCACCTCGTCCTGTTCGACCTCATGTACCTGGGCGGATCGCTGCTCGGGTCGCCGTATTACGAGCGCCGCAGCCTGCTGTCCGGGCTGCGGCTGCGCGGCCCGAACTGGTCGGCGCCCGGCTATGTGGAGGGCCATGCGCAGCAGGCGTGGGAGGCGTCGTTGCAGGGCGGTCTCGAAGGCGTGGTGGCCAAGCGGCTGACCTCCGCGTATCTGCCGGGCGTCCGCTCACCCGAGTGGCGCAAGACGAAGCATCTGATGACCCTCGACGTGATCATCGGGGGCTGGACCGAGGGCCATGGCGGGCTGGCCGGCCTGCCCGGGTCCGTGCTGGCGGGCCTCGCCGAACCCGGGGGACTGCGCTATGTCGGCTCCGTCGGCTCGGGGCTGTCCGACCGGGAACGCCAGGAACTGGCGCACTACCTGGGAGTGATCCCGCTCGACCACTCCCCGTTCATCAACCCCGTGGACGCTCCGGGGGTCCACTGGGCCGAGCCCCGGCTCGTCGCCGAGATCACGCTCAGCGGCTGGACCTCGGCCGGCCGGCTGCGGCACCCGATCTGGCACCGGCTGCGCCCCGATCTCACCCACCTCGGCTGAGACGGGGGATAGCCGCGCCGCACCGGGAAGGCTCGCCATGAGGACTCCGGGCAACCGCAGACGGAAGGAGCCGGTGATGCCGCACCCCACCGACAGCAACACCGACGGCCACACCTACGGCCACACCGACAGCACGGCCGACGGCACCACGGACGGCGCATCGGCCGGCACGCCGCACGCCACCCCCGACGGCAACGAGGCCTACGGAAAGAAGCCCTTCAAGCGCTCCAAGAGCCACTTCGCGGACCGCGTCACGGCGGACGGCCGCGACGGCTGGCCGGTCGAGGCCGGCCGCTACCGCCTGGTCGTCAGCCGCGCCTGCCCCTGGGCGAGCCGCGCCGTCATCTCCCGACGGCTGCTCGGCCTGGAGGACGCGATCTCGCTCGCCCTCACCGATCCGCTCCAGGACGACCGCAGCTGGCGCTTCACCCTGGACCCGGACGGCCGCGACCCCGTCCTCGGCATCCGCTTCCTCAGCGAGGCCTACGACGCCCGCGAGAAGGACTACCCGGGCGGCGTCAGCGTCCCCGCCCTCGTCGACATCCCCAGCGGGCAGCTCGTCACCAACGACTACCAGCAGCTCACCCTGGACTTCGCGACGGAGTGGACGGCGCTGCACCGGCCCGGCGCACCCGATCTCTACCCCGAGCCGCTGCGCGAGGAGATCGATGTCGTCATGGCGGGCGTCTACCGGGACGTCAACAACGGCGTGTACCGGGCCGGTTTCGCCACCGGGCAGAGCGACTACGAGGCCGCCTTCCACGACCTGTTCCGGCGCCTGGACCTGCTGTCCGAGCGGCTGTCCGACCAGCGCTACCTCGTGGGCGACACCCTCACGGAGGCCGACATCCGGCTGTTCACCACGCTGGTCCGCTTCGACTCCGTCTACCACGGACACTTCAAGTGCAACCAGTTCAAGCTGGCCGAGGACCCGGTGCTGTGGGCCTACGCCAAGGACCTCTTCCAGACGCCCGGCTTCGGCGACACCGTCGACTTCCACCACATCAAGCAGCACTACTACCAGGTGCACACCGGCATCAACCCGACCGGCATCGTGCCGATCGGGCCGGATCTCTCCGGCTGGCTGACCCCGCACTACCGCGAGGAGTTGGGCGGCCGGCCGTTCGGCGACGGCACCCCGCCCGGCCCGGTACCGCGGGCCGAGGAGGTCCCGCCCAGCGGACGCCCGGAATCTCTAATGACCGGCTACTGACCCGACCGCTGACCGACTGCTGACCGACCGCTGACCCGCCGCTGACCGACCCCTCGGCCGCCCCCGGCCCTGGACCTGGCCGGCCGGGATCCGACCGCCGCTCCCGGACCGTGAGATCCTGAGAACAGACAGGGACAGACAGGGATAGACAGGGGCAGGCAGGGACAGGCGAGGTCGAGCCCGGCGGCCGGGCTGTGCGCGTACCTGCCGAGCGCGCGGGTGCCCGGGGCCGCCACGGCACCCCACCCGCCCCACCACTCCCCCACCCCGAACGATCCAGCCGCCCCACACCACTCACCCACCCCACACGACCCACGCACTCCAGCGAGGAGTCAGCCCGATGAGGATGGTCCTGAAGGCCCGTATACCTACCGAGCCAGGCAATGAACTGATCCAGAACGGCGAGCTACCGAAGATCATGGAGACGGCCATCGCCGCCCTCCAGCCGGAGGCGGCCTACTTCACTCTCGACGACGGTGAGCGCACCGCCTTCTTCTACTTCGACATGACGGAGTCGTCGCAGATGCCGACCCTCCTCGAAGCGTTCTTCATGGACCTGCACGCCAAGGTCTCGCTCCAGCCGGTGATGAACGTGCAGGACCTGCGCACCGGACTCTCGGAGCTGATGAGCGGCACCTGAACCGGCGCCCCCGGCACGGCGCTCACTCCGGCGCCGTGTCCTCCGGTGCGCCGTGCGCCAGCCCGGCCAGAACATCGAGCGCGTCGGCCAGGACATCGAGGGGCGGCGAGGCGAGAGCCAGACGTACGGCGTTGGGCGCATGGCCCGGACCGACGGCGAACGCCCCGGACGGTGTGACGGCGATCCCGCGCCGGGCAGCGGCAGCGACAAAGGTGTCGGCCCGCCACGGCTCCGGCAGTTCCCACCAGCAGTGATACGCCTGCGGATCGGCGCGGACCCGGAAGCCGGCGAGTCTGTCGGTGACGATCCGCCGACGCGCCGCGGCATCGCTGCGCTTCGCCTCCTCGATGGCCGCCGCGGTGCCGTCGGCCATCCAGCGGGTCGCCGCATCGAGCGCGAAGCGGGAGGCCGTCCAGGTCCCCGAGCGAAGGGCCGTCGCAAAATCCTGGGTGGCCCCGGCCGGCACCGTCAGAAATCCCAGCGACAGTCCGGGCGCGAGCCGCTTGGACAGGCTGTCGACGACCACCGTGCGCTCCGGAGCGAGGGCCGCGAGGGGCGGCAGGTCGTTGCGGAGGAATCCGTAGATGGCGTCCTCGATGGCCGGGATGTCCAACTCGCGCAGCGTTGCGGCGAGTTCGGCGCGCCGGTGGCCCGGCATGGTGATGCCCAGCGGGTTGTGCAGGGCCGGCTGGAGGTAGACGGCGCGCAGCGGGGCGGCGGCCCGCAGCGCCTCGGGGGTCAGGCCGTGCTCGTCCATGGCGAGGGGGACGAGCGTGACTCCGAGGCGGGCCGCGATGCCCTTCACGACGGGGAAGGTGAGCGCTTCGACGCCGAGGCGCTCACCGGCCGGGACCAGCGCGGCGACCGCCGCGGCGATCGCCTGCCGGCCGTTGCCCGCGAAGAGCAGCTGCCGGGGGTCCGGTGCCCACTCGGCGCGGGCGAGGTGGGCGGCCGCCGCGCGGCGGGCAGCGGCCGTGCCGACGGCGCCCACCGGGCGGAGCGCGGCGCCCAGGGCGTCGGGGCGCAGCAGCTGTCCGAGGCTCTTGGCCAGGAGCGCCGGGTGGTCCGGCAGAACGGGGAAGTTCATCTCCAGGTCGACCCGGGCCTCCCCCGGCTCGGCGAGGGCCGGCTCGTCCGAGGGGGCGGCGGAGCGGACGAATGTACCGCGGCCGACCTCGCCCACCGTCAGACCACGTCGGCTCAATTCGCGGTACACCCGGGCCGCCGTCGAACTTGCGATACGCCGGTTACGGGCGAACCGGCGCAGCGGCAGCAGCCGGTCACCGGGGCCGAGCCGGCCCGCAGCGATGTCGGCCGCGAGCTCATCGGCGATCGCGCGATAGTCGTCCATCGGTCACTTCCCACATTGTACCGAGTGCATTTTCAGCATTGTGCCGAGAGATTGCTCCTCTATAGCATCGAGGCGTCAAGTCGCAGCGGAGGGGATGTCTGCCATGGGATCGGTCTTTTGCCGGGAGATCAGCGTGGGGTACGACGAGGAGGGCAGCGGCGAGCCGCTGGTGCTCATCCATGGGCACCCCTTCAACCGGTCGATGTGGCGCCCGCAGACCGAGCACTTCAGCCGGGCCGGATGGCGGGTGATCGCCCCGGACCTGCGGGGCTACGGGGACAGCGCGGTGGTCCCCGGCACCACCCCGCTGACGACGTTCGCCCGGGACATCATCGGCCTGCTCGACCGTCTCGGGGTCGAGCGCTGTGTCCTCGGGGGCCTGTCCATGGGCGGCCAGATCGTCATGGAGTGCTACCGGCTCTTCCCGGAGCGGGTGCGGGGTCTCGTCTTCGCCGACACGTTCGCCGCGGCGGAGACCGAGGACGGCAGGACCGCGCGTTACGACATGGCGGAGCGGCTGCTCCGCGAGGGCATGGACGGCTATGCCCACGAGGTGCTGGCCAAAATGATCTCCCCGCACACCATCGCCTCCCAGCCGGAGGTCGCCGCACACGTCCTGGGGATGATGACCTCCACGGCACCCGAAGGCGCGGCTGCCGCACTGCGCGGCCGTGCCGAACGCCCCGACTATGCGGAGCTGCTGACCCGGGTTTCGGTGCCGGCCCTGGTGGTGGTCGGTACGGAGGATGCCTACACCCCCGTGAGCGACGCCCGCGACATCCACGAGCGCATCCCGGATTCCCGGCTGGCGGTCATCGAGCACGCGGCTCATATGCCGAACCTGGAACGGCCGGACGAATTCAACGCGGCACTGGACGCCTTCCTCGCCTCCCTGCCGCAGACCACGGCAACGCCCGCACCGCAAGGCTGAGCGCCAGCGCCACCCCTCGCCGGTCGGTGGTCATGGCCGAGCCCCGGGAACCCGCGGTTCATCGCGGGACGACGGGCCGGGCCCGACAACCCGCCCGGACGCCAGCAGCGCCGTGTGCGGCAGCACCAGCCGGCCGTCTTCGTCGGTGAACTCCTCGGCCAGCACGGTGAATTGCTTCCGGATGCGCTCGGCCACGGCCGCCCCCTGGCTGCGTACGATCCGGCCGACGGTCGCCACCCCTGCCGCCGGACCGCTCCACCACTCCTGCGGGGTGGTGCGGTGGTCCCAGGACAGCGTCCGGCAGCCCGCATCCGTCAGGCCCGCGCCCCGCAGCAGGCCGACGAGGCCGTCTTCGGTGCGCGGGAAGTCGTCCTCGGGGGCGAGCGCGGGCAGAGACGGCGGACGGCTCACACCGGCCGCCTGTACCGCGCGACCGAGCAGCGCCTGCCCCGGCGCCGCGGGCGCCGCCCAGAGCGTCAGCGCGATCCGGCCGCCCGACCGGGTCACCCGGCGCAGTTCATCGAGGGCCACCCGTGGCCGCCCCACGTGATTGAGCACGAAGTTGCCGACCACCGCGTCGAATTGCCCGTCGGCATAGGGGAGTTGCGGGAGCGCGGCGATATGGACGGACGCGTCGGGTACGGCGCGGGCCGCACGCCGGGCCATATCGGGCTCGGCGTCCACGGCGACCACCCGCGCACCGCGCGCACCGGCCGCCGCGGCGGCCGAGCCGGTACCCGTACCGACATCCAGCACCCGCACGCCGTCGGTCACCCCCGCGGCATCCAGCAACTGCGGCACGGTGTAGGCACAGAGCCTGCCGAACCCGGCTTCGTACGCGGCCGCACTCCCCGCCCAGGCCCGGCGCTCATTCTCATCGAACGACGTCTGAAGCACCGCTCCCCCTCCCCCGGCCGACAACACGACCGGCAACTCGGCAACTCACCACTCGGCACCTGCGCCGACGAGCGACCAGCACTCAGCACTCAGCACTCAGCACTCAGCACTCAGCACTCAGCACTCAGCACTCAGCACTCAGCACTCAGCACCATCCTCGCCGACATCCGCGCCCGCCCCCATCCACCCCACCCGCCTCCCCACCTCCGACTCCCCCTGGACCCAACGGCGTTACTCAGCCGTAACCTACCGATGGGTTACCTAAGGTAAGGCGCGGACTTTACTCTCCAGTCAACTCGGGTCACGTACGCCCCTCCTGTCCTCGGACAGCGTGCGGTCGGCCCGCATCGAGATCTGGAGCAGAAGATGAGGCCCTCCCGTACGACACTGCGCGCCGCGACCAGTACCGTCTCCGCGGCAGTACTCGCCACCACGGTTCTGGCCGGCGCGCCCGCCACCGCCGAGGCGGCGACGCCGGAATCCGCCCCCACGGCAGCAGTATCGGGCGCCTCCCCCTCCGTACGGTTCGTCGACATCAAGGGCGACGGCGGCATCACGCTCAAGGCGAATGTCTTCACCCCGGCCGGCGCCGACGGCACCCGGCGCTACCCGGTCATCGTGCTGCCCACCAGTTGGTCGATGCCGCAGATCGAGTACATGGCGCAGGCCAAGAAGCTGGCCGAAGCGGGGTATGTCGTCGTCGGATACAACTCCCGCGGCTTCTGGCAGTCCGGCGGGGAGATCGAAACGGCCGGCCCGAAGGACGTCGCCGACGCGTCGAAGGTCATCGACTGGGCGCTGGCCCACACACCGGCCGACCCGCAGAAGGTCGGCATGGGCGGGGTCTCCTACGGTGCCGGAATCTGCCTGCTGGCGTCCGCATTCGACAAGCGGATCAAGGCAGTTGCGGCGCTCAGCGGCTGGGCCGACCTCATCGACTCGATCTACAGCGGCCGTACCCAGCATCTCCAGGCGGTGGGGTTCCTCAACGGTACGGGCGAGCTGACGGGGCGCCCCAGCCCCGAACTCCGGACGATCCTCAAGAACTTCCTCACCTCCGATCTCGCCACCGAAAAGGACATGATCGAGTGGGGGAGGAAGCGCTCCCCCAGCACCTACCTCGACAAGATCAACGCCAATGGCGCCGCGATCATGCTGGGCAACGCATGGGGCGATTCCGTCTTCCCGCCCAACCAGTACGCCCACTTCTACGAGAAGCTGAAGGGCCCCAAGCGGCTGGAATTCCGCCCGGGTGACCATGCGACGGCCGAAGGGCTCGGGCTGTTCGGACTGCCCAACGACACCTGGACCAACACCCAGCGGTGGTTCGACCACTACCTCAAGGGCGCGGACAACGGCATCGACCGCGAGTCGCCGGTGCTGCTCAAGTCCCGCTCCACCGGCGCGTACGAGGGCTACAAGAGCTGGCAGGACGTGGCGTCCACGCAGCGGAAGATCGAGCTGGGCGACAGCCGGCAGATCCACACCAACTGGGACTCCGGCGCCAACGGCGGTCTGATCTTCCTCTCCAGCATGCTGGACCAGTTCCTCCGGCTGCCGCCGATGGCCTCCATCCCGCTGCTGCCGCGCTCCCTGGCCGCCGTCTGGCAGTCCGAGCGCTATGAGACCGGGCAGCGGATCAGGGGAACCACTCGGCTGCACACCACCATGACCAGCACGGCGGAGAGCGGCACCGCCGTCGCCTACCTCTACGACGTGGGCCCGCTCGGCATCGGCAAGCTGGTCACCCACGCGCCGTACACCTTCCACGACAAGACGCCCAACCAGCCCTTCGGCGTGGATCTGGACCTGTTCTCCACGGCCTACGACGTCCCGGCCGGCCACCGTCTCGCGGTGGTCGTGGACACCGTCGACCCGCTGTACAGCGAGTACAACCCGAGCGGCGCCCGCCTGACATTCTCCTCCCCGGCGAGCGATCCGTCGTACATGTCGGTACCGGTGCGCGACTAGGGCCTGTTGCCTGGATCAGGCCGGGCTCGCGGGGTCCGGCGTGGTCCAGACGACAGGCCGTAGGACGCGCCTTTCAACGGGTTTAACGGCTCGGTGGCCCATCGCCCAGGTCTCCGCCATGTCGTGGTGTCGAGGCAGGCCGGGGGAGGGAGCGCAGACGACGAGTCGACAGCCTGCTCCTCGGTCCCCCCTTGAGATCGCCTCGCGTAACGGCGACGATGGCTGCCGTCACAGTCCTTGGCAGCGTGCGGCCTCAGTGTGTGCATTGCGCTGCGCCAGACTGGTGGGGAGCGATGTACAGCCGACCCGAGGCGCCGGAAACAAGGTGACACCATGACCACACGGCAGGTCCGCAAGCGGTGCCAGGCGCTCGTCAGCGCGCTCGACTTGCCCAGTCCCTTCTCCGTCGAGGCCCTCGTCCGCGAGCTGTCGGTCCGGCGGGGCCGGCCCATCCGGATCCACACCCTGGCGATCGGCTCCGCCGTGAACGCCTGCGGCATGTGGATCGCCACCGAATCCTGCGACCACATCTTCGTCGAGGAGAAGACCACCAGGTTCCACCAGGAGCACATCGTTCTCCACGAGATCGGTCACATCCTGTGGGATCACGGCACCAGCGAGGACGAGGACCACAGCGCGCTGGCCACGCTGCTGCCCGACCTCCGCCCCGACGTGGTCAGGCGACTGCTGGGCCGCACCAGCTACACCTCCGAGCAGGAACAGGAGGCCGAACTCGTCGCCAGCCTCATCCACTCGGCCGCGGGTATGCTGCCCCCTTCGTCGTCCCCAGGGGTGCGCGGCACGCTCGAAGTCGCCCTAGGAATCCGCAGGTAGGTGCGTGGACATCAACTCCCTCTACGAACTGGGCACCCGCGTCGAGCTCACCGGCGCACTGGCCCTGTGGCTGGTGATCGCCCTCCGGCTGCCCACCGCCCGACGCTCCCGGCAGCAGAAGATGCTGCTGATGTCCGCGATCGGTCTCGCCGGGTCGATCACCGTCTATCTCGACCCCGTCACCGCGGCACTGAACCATGCCTTCCGGTTCGCCGAGAGCTGCGGCCTGTTCATGAACGGCTGGGGCGTCCTCAGTTCGGCGCTCATCCTCGACTTCGTTCTCGCCGCGATGTCCCGGCGCCGCCCCTGGCTCGTCTACGGCCCGATGGTCCTCACCATCACCGCGCTGATCGCGCTCAACTACACCATCTCGCCGGATGCGGGCTGCGTCACCAGTCAGGCCGTCCCCTGGTACAGCCCGTTCTGGTGGCTGCTCATCGCGGCCCACCTCATCGGCACCATTCCGTGCGCCGTGCTGTGCGTGCGCTACGGGCGCCGGGCCGGCGACGACCGGCCCGTGCGCACCGGGCTCCTGCTGCTCGCCGCCGGGTTCACCTCGTCCGCCACGTTCTGGTGTGTCGTCCTGGCCTTCCTCCTCGCCCGGCCGGACTGGCTGGGGGCGTTGTTCCCGCTCAACATCGGGGTCACGGCCTGGCTGATGACCGCGGGGGTCGGTCTGCCCCTGGTCCTCACCATCCAAAGGGCCGCCCGCGACATGAGCGCCCTCTGGCGTCTGCATCCCCTGTGGCGCGAGGTCACCGCCGCCGTTCCTTACGTCACTCTGGACAAGCCGGTCCCTCGCGTCCGTGCGGTGCTCGGCGGACCCCGCACGATCCGCCTCCGGCTCTACCGCCAGGTCATCGAGATCCGCGACGCCCTGCTCGTGCTGCACGACTATGTGACGTCCGAGGCGATGGAAGCGGCTCGGCACCACATCGGGGCACAACACCTGCCCGGGGAACAGATCGAGCCTGCGGTCACCGCCTGCTGGCTGTGCACCGCCCTCGACGCCCAGCAGGCCGCGGCCACCCCCCGGCCGAACCAACTCGCTCCCGGAGGGCCCGCCCACGACGGCCTCCGCAGTGAGGCCGACTTCCTGCTGGCCGTCCTTCGGGCCCGCGCGCTGCCCGCCGTACGCTCGTTCGCCGTGCCGCCCGCACCGGCCGGTCCCGCACAGGCCAGTCCCGCGGTGCCGGACCCGCGTGCCCCCCAGTCGTCGCCTTCCCGCACCAGTTAGGAATCCATGACCCAGCAGTCCGCCCGCACCCCCTACACCAGCGGCATGTTGAGCAATGACGCCGGGCGTGAGCGGGACCGCCTGACGTCCATCCAAGGCAGCGTCGACACGTTCACCACCGGAGTCCTGGACCGCCTCCCCGTCGAAGCCTCCTGGAACTGCCTGGAGCTGGGCGCCGGTGCGGGCTCCATCGCCTACTGGCTCGCGGGACGGTGCCCGGACGGACGCGTGGTCGGCGTCGATCTCGACACGCGCCACCTCGACGCCGGCCGTGCGGCGAACCTGGAGATCCAGGAAGCCGACATCACGGACGAGGGCTACGCCCCCGGCAGCTTCGACCTCATCCACGCGCGCTACCTGTTCTGCCATCTCGCCGCACGCGACGACATGGTCGCGCGGGTCAGCCGCTGGCTCTCCCCCGGTGGCTGGCTCGTCATCGAAGAGCCCTACCAGCTGCCCGGTGCCACCTCCCCCTTCCCCGTGATGCGGCGCATCCTCGACGCCTACCAGCGCATGTACCACGAGCACGGCGCCGACCTCACCTGGGTCCGGGGCCTGCCCGCCCTCCTGGCCGGCAGCGGTCTGTCCGACGTCGCCTTCGCCGCGAACCCCGGCTACATGGGCGGACTCGACAAGGACCGCTGGCTCCCGCTCATCAGCCAGGCCGCACCCACCCTCCTCGCCGACGGTCTGGTCACGGAAGCCGACCTGGCGGAGTTCCACACCCTCCTCAAGGACCCGGCCTTCATCGACATCCCCCAGATGACCCTCTCCGCCTGGGCCCGCCGCCCGGCGTAGGCACCGTCCGCGGGCGGGCCGGGCCGAAGCCTCCCGTGCGGTGCCCGGCTCCCGCCCTCGGCCCTCACGCCGGCGGCTTGTGGCTCCCCGGCAGCAAGGTGCCCGGTTCCGGGGCGGCCACCTCGACGGCCTCGACCTTGGGGTTGCGCCGCTGGCGCTTGGACACCCAGTTGGCCAGCCAGGAGAGCAGCATGCACATCCCGATGTAGATCGGCGAGATGATCATGACGACGGGGATGAACGGCAGGTCGTAGTCGAGGTTGGAGGCGATCAGCTTGCCGGCGTGCAGGAACTCCTCGTAGGTGATGAGGAAGCCGAGCGAGGTGTCCTTCAGGGCGACCACCAGCTGGCTGATGATCGCCGGGAGCATCGCCCGGACCGCCTGCGGCACCAGGACATGCGTCATCACCTGGGTCTTGCCCATGCCCAGGGCGTAGGCGGCCTCCCGCTGGCCCCGGTCCACGGAGTTGACGCCGGTACGGAAGACCTCGGCGAGCACCGAGCCGTTGTAGAGGGTCAGCCCGGCGACCAGCGCGACCAGGGGTTCCGCCTTGAGCGCCACATAGATGAAGAAGATCATGACCAGTACGGGCATGGCCCGGAAGAACTCCACGAGCAGCGTGGACACCCAGCGCACGACCCGGTGCTCGGAGAGCCGGCCGGTCGCCAGCACCCCGCCCAGCGCCAGTGACAGCACCGCGGCGAGACCGAAGGCCTTCAGGGTGTTGCCGAGGCCCCGCAGCAGGAGCTCCTGAATTCCCTTGTAGGCGAAGGGAGTCCACTTCGCCGCGCTGAACTGGCCGCTGACGAGGAGGAGGTAGATGATCCAGCCGATCAGAGCGAGGATCACCACCGTCGAGCCCACACCGTAGAGCCGGTGCCGCTGCCTGCTCCGCGGGCCCGGGACGTCGTAGAGGGCGGTGGTCATCGGGCGACTCCGAAGCGCTTCTCCAGCACGTTGAAGATCGCGCTGATGGTCAGGGTCACGAGCAGATAGCCGACGGCGATCCAGACGAAGGTCCAGACGATGCTGTAGCCCATCTCGTTGAGCGGCTTGTAGACCCCGAGCAGTTCGACGACGCTGAAGGCGCCGGCGATCGCGGAGTTCTTGGCGAGCGCGATCAGCGTGGAGCCGATGGGCGGGATGACGGACCGGAAGGCCTGCGGGAGCACGATGTCACCGAGGGTCTGCGGGAAGGTCATGCCCAGACTCCGGGCCGCCTCGCCCTGCCCGACCGGCACGGTGTTGATGCCGGAGCGCACCGCCTCGCAGATGAAGGCGGAGGTGTAGCAGCCGAGCGCGAGGATGGCGAACAGCTTGAAGGGCAGGACGACGCCGAAGCGCGGCAGGCCCAGCACCACGGCGAAGAACAGCAGCGTCAGCGGCGTGTTGCGCAGCACCGTCACCCAGACCGTGCCGAAGGCCCGCAGTGAGCCGACCGGCGCCACCCGGAACGCGGCCATCAGGAAACCGAGGACGAGCGCGAGCAGCGAGGCGTAGACGGTGAGTTCGACGGTGCCCAGCAGGCCCTCCCCGTAGAGGGAGAGGTTGTCGAGGAGAACGTTCATCGGTCCGTTCCTTGGCGGCTCAGGTCGCCGGGTAGCGGTCGATCGGGGGCGGCTTGGGGGCGGGCACTCCGGACAGGCCGAGCGTCGCGTCGTACGCCTTCTGCCAGTTGCCGTTCTTCTCGTTCGCGGCAAGGGCGTCGTCGAGCGCGAGCCGCAGCGCGTTGTCGCCGCGGGGGACTCCGATGCCGTACGGCTCCTCGGAGAAGGGCTTGCCGACCACCTTCAGCTCGTCGGGCACCTTGGCGGCGTAGCCCAGCAGGATCGCGTCGTCGGTGGTGACCGCGTCGACCTGGTAGGTGAGCAGGTTGTCGACACATACCGAGTAGGTGTCGTAGGCGACCAGCACGGCCTTGGGGTACTCGGCCTGGATGCGCTGGTAGGGGGTCGAACCGGCCGCCGAGCAGACCCGTTTGCCGGCCAGGTCCTGTGGTCCCTTGATGTTGTTCTCGTCGGTGCGCACCAGCAGCGACTGCCCGGCCATGTAGTAGGGGCCGGCGAAGCCCACCAGCTTCTTGCGCTTGTCGTTGATGGTGTAGGTGCCGACGTAGAGGTCGATCTGGCCGTTCTGGAGGGCCGTCTCGCGGTTGGCGGAGGCGATCGTCTTGAACTCGATCGTGTGGGGCGGGAAGCCGAGGGCGGCGGACATCATCTTGGCGATCTCGATGTCGAAGCCGGTGTACAGGCCGCTGGCCGGGTCCTTCTCGCCGAGGTAGGGCTGGTCCTCCTTGACGCCGATGACGAGATGGCCGCGGCGCTCGGCCTTCACCCAGGTCGGGGATTCGGGCAGCGAGAAGTTCTTCGCGACCGGGTAGTGGGGCAGTTTGCTGCCCTCGGGGCCCTTGACGGGCGGGCTCCCTTCCCGGCCGCAGCCGGCGAGGGCCGGCGCGAGCACGGCGAGCACCAGGGCCACGAGGACCAGCAGGGCGCGGCGCAGGGGCGAGGAGTGGCTGTGCGGCATCACGACGCCCCCGTTCAGTGCTTGAGGATCTTGGAGAGGAAGTCCTTCGCCCGTTCGCTGCGCGGCGCGGTGAAGAATTCCTCGGGGGTGCGGTCCTCGACGATGCGGCCGTCGTCCATGAACACCACACGGTTGGCTGCGGAGCGGGCGAAGCCCATCTCGTGGGTGACCACGACCATCGTCATCCCGTCCCGGGCGAGCTGCCGCATGACTTCCAGCACCTCGTTGATCATCTCCGGGTCGAGGGCGGAGGTCGGCTCGTCGAAGAGCAGCGCCTTGGGGTCCATGGCGAGTGCGCGGGCGATGGCGACGCGCTGCTGCTGGCCGCCGGAGAGCTGCGCCGGATATTTGTCCGCCTGGTCGGCGAGCCCTACCCGCTCCAGGAGTTCGCGGGCGCGCCGCGCGGCCTCGTCCTTCTTCGTCTTCCGGACCTTCATCGGCGCCAGCATCAGATTGTCCAGCACGGTCTTGTGCGCGAAGAGATTGAAGGACTGGAAGACCATGCCGACATCGGCCCGCAACTGGGCCAGCGCACGGCCCTCTTCGGGCAGCGGCTTGCCGTCCAGCTCGATGGTGCCCGACTCGACGGTTTCCAGGCGGTTGATGGCCCGGCACAGGGTGGACTTCCCGGACCCGGAGGGCCCGATGACCACCACCACCTCCCCGCGGCCCACGGTGAGCTCGATGTCCTGGAGGACATGCAGCTTTCCGTAGTGCTTGTTGACCCCGCGCAGTTCAATCAGCGCCTCACCGGCCATATGCAGACCTGCCCACTCTCATCCGTACAGCGCAGAGCTCGCAACCTACCGGGGCAAATAGGGCGCTTCTTCGCTGACACGCACGTATGCATAGAGATGGGCGGATAAATCAGAGTTACCGACGAACCTGCCGCGAGGCCGCCGCGGAGCCCTCGCCCCGCGCTCCCCGCGGGCGGAGTCAGGTCTCGGAGACCTCGGCATAGACCTGTGACAGCTCGGGCGCTCCGGTATCGGCCCACTCATGGCCCATGGCGACCACATCGATCTCCCGTCCGGACTCCAGCCGGACCACCGGCTGCCCGTCCGGCCAGACGTGCCAGACGGCGCCGCGCACCGTGCGGACCAGCACCGTGCCGAGGTAGAGACCGGCGTCGTTGCCGAGCCAGGGCAGCACCTCCGGGTCGTCCCGCCATACGGGCTGAAGCTGGTCCAGCGCCTCCAACGACCGCTCCGAGTCGTCCAGTTCCACACCCGCAGTGGCCGCCTGGGCCCGCAGCAGCGCGCACTCGGACAGCAGCTCGACGACGCTTTCGGGGTCGGCGCGCACCGACTCCGCCAGCGGCACGGACCGGTGTGCATGCTGACGCTTGCGCCACTTGTCCAGAAAAGACATGTTCATGGTGTGCAGGGTCCCACCCGACCTGTGGTCGCGGCCACAGGCGCGCGGCTCAAGCGTGCCCCGTTCGTCACCTTGACGCCTCCTCAACCTCTCCCTACCTTCATGGCGCTCGGATCGGATCTGCTGGATCCCCAGGAACCTCTCGCCCCTCGCGGGACCGGCCTGGAACGCAGTTCACACCTGCCCGTTGACGCCACCCGGAGGGATACGGACCGATGCGTGTACGACGATGGGGCACCGCCCTGACACTGCTGCTCTCCGCGACCGCACTGCCGACCACCGGAGCCGGGACCGCGACCGCCGTCGCGGCACGCGCGCCGCACCGCCCGCTGCCCTTGGCGCGGCTCTTCGACAACCGGGCGGTGAGTGACAACTCCCGTCCCGGGGCGGCCGACTTCGACGGTGCGGGCCATTCGCTGTCCGCGCAGGACCTGGCGGCGGCCGGCTGGTCGCCCGGGAGCGTACTGACCCTCGAAGGCACCCGGCTCGGCCTGCCGCGCACGACACCCGGGACCCCGGACAATGTGGTGGCGGACGGCCAGCCGGTGGCGGTGCGCGGCCGGGGCGAGGCCCTCACCTTCCTGGTCGCCGGGACGGGCGGCGCGGCCTCCGGCACCGGGACGGTGCACTACCGCGACGGCTCGCACAGCACCTACGAACTCACCGCGCCCGACTGGCGGTCGGGGCCGCTGAGCACCAAAGCCGTGGCGCTGCCCCATATCAACGGTCCGGAAGGTCAGTCGTCCGGGGCGGCGCGGCTGTACGCGGTGACCGTGACGCTGCGAGCGGGGCGGGAAGTGAGCTCGGTGGTGCTGCCCAAGGCGTCCGCGGCGTCCGGCGCACTGCATGTGTTCGCGGTGTCCGTACGGGACACCGGGCGCGGCAGGACCGGGAGTTGGGCGGCGAGCACGGCGGGCTACCGGGCCGTCGGGCCCTGGACCGACCGTACGCTGCGGCTGGTCGTGCACAGCGGCGCGGGCGGCCCCCGGGCACGGATCCGGATCGCCAACACCTTCGCCGCCACACCGGTGGAGGTCGGGGCGGCCAGCATCGCGGTGCGCGGCGCGGGGGCGGCGGCGGACGGCGTCCCGGTCCCCCTGACCTTCGGGAAGGGGCGCACCGGGACCCGTATAGCGGCCGGGGCCGAGGCGTTCAGCGATCCCGTCGGCTTCACCGTCCCCGCCGACGCCGATCTGCTGGTGAGCATCCATCTGCCGGGGACGGTGACGGCGGCGCCGGTGCATCAGGAGGCGGCCCAGCTGTCGTATCTGAGCGCCGCGGGCAGCGGGGACCGCACCGCGGACGCCGGGGACGCGGCCTACCCGGAGACGATATCCAGCTGGCCGTTCCTGACGGGTGTCGATGTCGAGGGCGGTCCCGGCTCGGTCGTGGCCCTGGGCGACTCGATCACCGACGGGGTGAAGTCGACGAGCGGCACCAACCGGCGCTGGCCCGATGTGCTGGCCCGCCGCTTCCAGGCGCAGCACGCGCTGCCGCGCTACGGCGTGCTCAACCAGGGCATCTCGGCCAACCGCATCGTCACCGACCGCTATCAGGGCGACGGGGTCAGCACCGACACCGGCGGGGTGAGCGCCCAGCACCGGCTGGAGCGGGATGTGCTGGCCCAGCCCTCGGCACGGACGGTGGTGGTGTTCGAGGGCATCAACGATGTGCGCTGGGGGACCTCGGCCGATGAGGTCATCGCCGGGCTGCGGGCCCTCGCGCGGCGGGCGCACGAGCGGGGGCTGCGGGTCGTGGTGGCCACCGTCGCGCCCTGCGAGGGCTACCCCGACTGCACCGCGGCCGTGGAGGCCCGCCGGCAGGCCGTCAACGCCTTCCTACGCGACCACGCCCGCACCGTCTTCGATGCGAGCCTGGACTTCGACGCCGTACTCCGTGATCCGCAGCGGCCCCAACGGCTGCTGCCCGCCTACGACAGCGGCGACCACCTCCACCCCGGCGACACGGGCCTGAAGGCGCTCGGCGACGCGGTGGACCTCAGCGCGCTGGTACCGGTGCGGAGCTGAGGCCCGCGCCGGTGCCCGCCCCGCGGGCCGGCCGCCGGCAGACCCACGGGGTTCCCTCGCAGGGCACGCCCTGGCAGAGGGTGTCTCCTAGACGTCGAGGTCCACCACGACCGGGGCGTGGTCCGAGGCGCCCTTGCCCTTGCGCTCCTCGCGGTCCACATAGGCGTCCGAGACGGCCTTGGCGAACGGCTCGTTGCCGTAGACCAGGTCGATGCGCATACCGCGGTTCTTGGGGAAGGCCAGCTGGCGGTAGTCCCAGTAGGTGTACGGACGGTCGTACTTGAGGGGGCGCGGCACGACGTCCGACAGGCCCGCCTCGCGCAGGGCCGTCAGGGCGGCGCGTTCGGCGGGCGTGACGTGGGTGGCGCCCTCGAAGACGGACGGGTCCCAGACGTCCTCGTCGGCCGGTGCGACGTTGTAGTCGCCGAGGACCGCGAACGGGCGGGGGCCCGCCGCGTCCTCGGCGACCGCGGTCTTCAACGCCTCGAACCAGCCGAGCTTGTAGGTGTAGTGCGCATGCCCGACCTCGCGGCCGTTGGGGACGTACACCGACCAGACCCGGGCCGGGCCGCAGGTCGCCGACACGGCCCGCGGCTCCTGCACGCCGTCGTAGTCCGGACCGCCGGGCAGGCCCATGACGACATCGTCGAGCCCCACCTTGGACAGCAGCGCCACGCCGTTCCACCTGCCGTCGGCGTTGACCGCGGCTTCGTAGCCGAGCGCGCGCAGCTCGTCGTACGGGAACTGCTCGGCGGTGCACTTGGTCTCCTGGATGCACAGCACGTCCGTGCCGGTGCTCTCCAGCCAGGCCAGCAGCCTCGGGAGACGGGCGGTGATCGAATTGACGTTCCAGGTCGCGATGCGCATGTCTGTAAACCTACAGCCCGGCACTGACAGTCAGGCCTCAGCCGAGTGCGGTGCCGTGGCCCGGGGCGAGCCGGCCGTGATCGGTACCGCCCAGCTTGTCGATCATGGAGTCGTAGAGCGGGCGGGCGTGGTCCTGGAGCAGACTGTCGTGGATGTCGATGGCGCGTTGCGGCGCGACCTCGCGCACATAGTCGATGATCTCGGCGACCTTGTTCCACGGCGCGTGGACGGGCAGCAGCAGGGTGTCGACCGTACGGCCCTCCGGGACGGTGAGGGCGTCGCCCGGGTGGAAGACCGTGCCGCCGTCGATGAGATAGCCGACATTGGTGATGCGCGGGATGTCCGGGTGGATGACGGCGTGCAGCTGACCGTGCACCTCCACATCGAAGCCGGCCGCGGTGAAGGTGTCTCCCTCGCCGACGGTGTGCACCCGGCCGGGGAACGCGCCCGAGAGCTGCTCGGCGACGCTGGCCAGCGTCCAGATCTCGGCCCCCGGGTTGGCTTCCATGCCCGCCCGCAGCCGGTCCACGTTGAAGTGGTCCATGTGCTCATGGGTGACCAGAATCGCGTCCGCGCCGACAGCCGCGTCCTCCTCGCTGAAGACTCCGGGGTCGATGACGAGCGTCTGCCCGTCCTTCTCCAGCCGGACACAGGCGTGGGTCTTCTTGGTGAGTTCCATGGGCCCATCTTGCCGTGGCACGCCCGCGCCGTCCCGCTGCCGGCTCCTTCCCCGCTTCCTCCCCGCCGCCGCCTCCCCACCGCCTCCCCCGCCCCGTCAGGGGTGGGCACCCGCGTCACTACACCCGCCCACCCCCCGAAGGGGGGTGGGCGGCGGGGAAAAAACCAAAGGGGTACGCGCCAAAGCCCCCAGGAGACGCGTCACAGGCCCACAACGGCAACGGCGGCACCGGCGGCAAGCGGCAAGCGGCAAGCGGCAAGCGGCAAGCGGCAACGACACGAGAAACCCGGGCGAACCGCCCACAAACACGGCCCGCAGCCGCCCCGGCCCTCACGCCTCCGGCGTCGTCTCCTCCCGGATCACCCGTTGGGCGACCGCGAAGGCGGAGTTCGCTGCCGGGACACCGCAGTAGACGGCGGTGTGCAGCAGTACTTCCTTGATCTCCGTGGGGGTGAGTCCGTTGCGCAGGGCCGCGCGGGTGTGCAGCGCCAGCTCGTCCTGGTGGCCGCGGGCGACCAGCGCGGTGAGCGTGATGATGCTGCGGGTGCGGCGGTCGAGGCCCGGACGGGTCCAGGTCTCGCCCCAGGCATAGCGGGTGAGGAAGTCGTGGAAATCGCCGGTGAAGTCATCGGCGGCGGCCTCGACGCGGTCGACATGGGCGTCGCCGAGGACCTCACGGCGGACCTTGATGCCCGCTTCGTAGGTGGCTCCGCGGTCCGGCTCCGGCTGGGCGAGGCCGGACTCTATGGCGGCCGGGGGTGCCAACGGGGGCGGCGAAGGCGCGATCTGCGGCTTGGGGACGGCGGCACCGATGGCGGTCTGGCCGCCTGGACCGGGCTTGTCGTGCCAGGCCGAGGAGAAGTGCCGGATGAGGAGTTCGGTGACGGCCGAGGGCTGCTCGACAGGTGCGAGGTGCGAGGTTCCGGGCACCAGCGCCAGACTCGCGTCCGGTATCCCGGCGACGAGGGTGCGCGCGTCCGTGGTCGGGGTGACCTGGTCCTCGGAGCCGACGACGACGAGCGTGGGCACGCCGACCCGGCCGAGCGAGGACCGCACGTCGAAGGCCGCCAGCGCCTCACAGGCGGCGATGTAGCAGCCGGGGTCGGTGGTCCGCACCATCTGGACGGCCCATTCGACGATCGCGGGCTGGGCGCCGGCGAAGCCCTGGGTGAACCAGTGCTCGGGCGCGGTGCGGGCGATCGGGTCGAGTCCGTTCGTACGGATGACCACGCCGCGCTGGCGCCAGGCGTCGGCGGTGCCGTAGCGCGCCGAGGTGGACACCAGGGCCAGCGAGGTGACCTGGCGCGGGCGGGTGAGCGCCAGCTGAATGCCGATGGCTCCGCCGATGTTGCAGCCGGCGTAGCCGAAGCGGTCCACGCCCAGGGCGTCGAGGGTCGCGACCAGCCGGTCGGCCAGCTCGGCGATGGAGGCCGCCGCGTGGGCGGGCGAACCGCCGTGTCCGGGCAGGTCGAAACGGATGACGCGCCAGTGGCGGGTCAGCTCGGGGATCTGCCGGTCCCACATGTGCCATGTGGTACCCAGAGCGGCGCCCAGGACGAGTACGGGGGCGTCGTCGGGGCCGTCAATCCGGTGCTGCAGGGTCTTCTCACTCACCCGGCCACGCTACCGACTCTTTGACGCGATCCTTACACCCGGGTCAGGAAGAGCCGTCGGATCGTGACCGCCGACCGTGCCCGAAGCAGGGTTTGCGCAGGTCAGAGCCTCAGCGTGGAGCGACATCGACGATCGCGTGCCCCGGCTTGCCGTAGCTCACCGTGATCTGCTGGTACGGATGCGGTGCCTTGCTCGTGATCAAGGCCGGGGTCTTCTGGCCCGGAGAAGCGGCGTTGCGGGGTGGGCGCGGACAGCTCACTCACGCCTTGCACGCTCTCAGATCTCACAGAAGCCCCTATAGCGGGGGCCTGCGGGGAGGTAGACCGTGTCGCGCCACGAGGGCCGTAACAGCGCAGGTCACGCTCCGGTTGAGGGCAGCGTTCGGCACCGAGCGACGTGGAGCGCCACGCTCAGCTCGGAAGGTGTGGCACCGCCTTCGGGGCCGGAGCCTGAGCCCCTGGCGGGGTCCTATACCACTTCGCGGAAGGTGCTCTCGGGCCGGACCAGGTGGAAGAACTCACGGGCCACGTAGCGTTTGAGGCAGCGGACGATCTCACGTCGGGTCTTGCCTTCCGCGATGCGCCGTTCGTAGTAGGCCCGGGTACGGGGGTCGTACCGGAGGCGGGCGTGCACAATGCGGTGGAGCGCTGAATTGGCCTGCCGGTCTCCCCCACGGTTGAGCCGCCAGCACCGCTCGCGCCCCGAGGAGTACTCGATGGGGCTGACCCCGCACAGCGCAGCGAACGACGCCTCGCTGTGGAGGCGTCCCGGATTGTCTCCCATCGCAATCATCAAAGTCGCAGCGCTGTCCGGCCCAATGCCCACCGGTGCCAGCAACTGCGGGAAGTGGTGTTCCACGAGCCGGGACAGGCGCTGGTCGAGTGCGCGGATCTGTTCGGTCAGCTGCTCGATGCGCTGCGCCAGCAGACACAGTGTGATGCGGGTGGCCTGGAGCACGTCCTGCCCCGGGCCACCGTCCTCCTCGATGCCACCGAATCGCGCGCAGGTGCGGAACAGCGCGGAGTTGCTCAGCCCTGCCAACTCGTCCCGCAGCACGGGATCTGCGGTGACCACGATGGCCTTGAGCTGGTTGATCGCCTGGGTGCGGGCCTTGACCGCGGAGTCCTTGGCAAGTTTGAACATCCGGGCGCTCTGCACCGGCCCGTCGCCGGTTTCGGCCTGCACGCGGGCCCGGCCGTTTAGCACCGCGCGCGCCGCCTCCTGCGCATCCAGCGGGTCCGTTTTCCCGTTCCTGCGGCGGGCCGCACGGTCGGGCCGGTTCACGTCGATCACCTCGATGCGCTGGGCCAGGAGGTAGCGGCACAGGCCCGCACCATAGCTGCCGGTCCCCTCCACCCCGGCCCGGGACACTTTGCCGAACTGGCAGGCCCATTCAAGGAGCTGGCGGTAGCCGGCCGCGGTGGTGGGAAAGGCCGCGGTGCCGAGCACCGCTCCGAGCGAGGAGAGTACGGCGGCAACATGCAGATCCCGGTGGGTGTCCACACCGAGGGCAATCTCCCCCGCCCTCGACGGGAGCGGGCGCGTTGCTGGGGCGGTGAGCGTGCTGGTCATGGGCAGTCGTCTCCCGGCTGAACGGCGTGGCAAGGGGCCTGTACCAGACCGGGCGGGCGGTCGGAACTGTGACTGCGCTGGTGGACGGCAGAGCCCCTATCGAGACACGTCCCACCGGCCTGGTGCCGGCAACGCGCCGCCCCTCGCCGAAGACCGACACATCTGTGACAAGACACCGTTGGTCCGCTCTCACGCGAGTCAGATCCCAGCCCGGGACAGCACCCGTCGATTCTCCCAACCCGGCAGCCACTTCACGGGCGTACTGTCCCATCACGTCCAGATCAGCAGATGAAGGCGGGCGAAACGCCGTATCCTCGCCGGCCTGTGGCACGCGCCCGCCGGCACCGACGGAGCCGAGAACACCGTGGGCTGCTCCAGCACCGGCTCCAGCGAGGCCGCGCCGATCGGCAGGTAGGGCTCGATGAACTTCCACTGATCGTCGGTGAGTTGCCTACGCGTCACGCCCGGCGTCCTACCGGTTTCTGTCCCCGTACGGGGACAGAAACCGAAGATTGATCACAGCTCACACGGGCCCTGGGCCTGGGCGAAGGTCGGTGCACGTCCGGTACTCCGCCTGGCCCGGCCGTGTTCGCTAGTGTTCGGCCTCGACGCGGGAGACGTGGTACTGGCGGATTCGCCAGCCGGCGTCGTCGAGTTGGAGCACCAGCGACAGATGTACATGGGCCTCCCAGTCGTGCGCGTCGCCGAACGTGACGTCCGCGAAGCCTCCGGCGGCCTGCTCGCCGATCGTGTAGGTGTGCAGGACCGTCACCTCGGCCCTTCGGTCGGGCGGTACGGCTTCGTAGTAGCCCCGTACCGCCTCCCGGGCTGTGAGGACGGCAGGTCCGAAGCCCTGGAAAAGGGCGTCCGGGGTGAACAAATCGGCCATGGCGTCGGGCTGATGGCCGTCGAAAGCGGCCTTCCAGCGCCGAAGAACGTCATGCAGCGGATGGCTCATTTGCTTCAGCTCTCATCTGTGCGTGGGCCTGTGGGCAGCGGCTCCCCCGCAGGCGGTTGCGGACTGCGGCCGAGCGGCCCCGGAGAGCTACTAGTCGACCGGTCTAGTAGCAAAGTAGTCGAGCGGTCGTATACTTGCAACCATGGGACGGACCAGTGATGCCAGGGAGAAGATCATCAGTGCCACGCAGTCGCTCATCGAGCTGCGTGGTTACTCGGCGCTGGGCGTGGCCGAGATCTGCAAGACGGCCGGGGTGCCCAAGGGGAGCTTCTACTACTTCTTCGAGTCCAAGGAGGCTCTGGCGCTGACCGTGCTCGACGAGCACTGGGCCGGCCAGCGTCGCGAGTGGACCCGCGTTCTGCGCGGCGACGCCGATCCTCTACAGCGGCTGCGGCAGCTCTTCGAGGAGACCGAGGCGAGCCAGCGCGCGGGGCAGAAGAGCTGTGGCACCGTCTCCGGCTGCTTGTTCGGGAACCTCTCGCTGGAGCTGAGCAACCAGACCGAAGTGATCCGCCGGCGCCTGCAAGAGATCTTCGACGCCCAGGTCGGCATGGTGGAGTCGGTCGTCGCCGAGGCGCGTGAGCGTGGCGAGGTCACTGTCGCCGACACTCATGAGGCGGCGCGATCGGTCGTCGCGCAGCTCGAAGGGCAGGTGCTGCTGGCCAAGCTCTACAACAACACGTCCCAGTTGAGCGTTCTCTGGGCGAATTGCCTGGCCCTGCTGGGGGCTCGGGCGCCGCAGGAGGCAGCGGCCGAGGCATGAGCCCTGGTCCGCTGCCGACAGGTCGATGCGTGGGGCGCCGGAGGGCGTCCGCCCGGAGGTGACGGACCGCCGGCGCCGTGGCGTGCGTCGGGCGCGGAGGGCGTTCAGACGTGGGAGGCCAGTCTCCGCAGGATCTGGGCGGCGGGCTCGGCGGTGGCCTGGCGGTACCCGGTCCCGGCCCACAGATTGATCCGCTCGGGGTCGCCGGCTGCGGCGGCGGCTTGGCGCATCGGCCTGGTCAGATGGTGCACGGCGGGATAGCCGGAGGGGGCGAGGTCGCTGTAGTGGTCGGTGAACCGGTTGGCCAGAGCCCGCGCGGGCCGGCCCGTGAACGCCCTGGTCATCACGGTCCGGTGGCGCTTCGGGTCGGCCAGGGCGGCCTTGTGGGGAAGCGACGTACCGGCTTCGTCCGCCCGCAGCAGGACCGTGCCGACCATGACCGCCTCGGCCCCGGCGCGCAGTGCCTCGGCCACGTCGGCCGGGGTGGCCAGCCCGCCCGCGGCGACGAGCGGCAGCGACACCTCCTCCCGTATCCGCCCCAGCAGATCGGTCAGCGGCACGGAGGCCGGAACGTGCTCGGGGGTGAACGTGCCGGAGTGCCCTCCCGCGGCCGACGCCTGTACGGCCAGTGCATCGGCGCCCGCGTCCGCGGCCAGGCGGGCCTCCGCCGGTGACGTGACCGTCTGGACGACCAGGGTTCCGGCGGCGCGCAGCGCGGCGATGACGGCTGCGTCCGGGATGGCGAAGGTGAAGCTGACGACCGGTACCGGTGCGGACAGCAGCAAGTCGATCTTGTCCGACCAGTGGTCGTTGTCCTCGGTGATTCCCGCCGCCTGGACGTCGAGTTCGTAGGCCCGGGCTTCGGGGGCGATCGCGGCGGCATAGCGCCGGAAGGCCTCCGGATCGACCGGCAGGGGGTGGGGAGCGAAGAGGTTGACCCCGAAGGCGATGTCGTGGCGTCGGGCCTCGGCGATCTGCTCGGCCAGCACGTCGGCGGTCTTGTATCCGCCCGCGAGGAACCCCAGTCCGTTCGCCCGGGCCGCCGCCACGACCAGTGCGGGGGTGCTGGGACCGCCGGCCATCGGCGCGGCCAGAACCGGGTTGTCCACGGCGAGGCCGTTGAGTGGCGAAGTCATGGAGTGTCCTCTCCTCGTGAGACGGGGACGTACGTGGTCCGGGACGAGGCAGTAGCCCGCCCGGGCCGCCGGACCGGTCCCGGGGGTGCCGGTCGGTTCGTCGTCAGTGCCGGGCGGGCCGGCGACGAGTGCCCGCCGCTCAGGATCCGGCGCTCTTGCCGCCGTCGACGTGGAGGATCTCGCCCGTGACGAACGGGGCGTTCTCCAGGTAGACGACCGCGTCGACGATGTCGCTCACCTCGCCCATGCGGCCGACCGGATGCAGTGCCGCGAGTGCCGCGTGATGCTCCTCGGAGTGCATGGGTGTCTTGATGGTGCCCAGCGCCACGGCGTTGCTGCGGATGCCGCGGCCGGCGTACTCGATGGCCAGCGCCTTGGTGGCCGACTGCAGTCCGCCCTTGGTCAGAGAGGCGAGTACGGAGGTCACCCTGGAGTCGGCCTGGTCGGCGAGTGTGCTCGTGATCTGCACCACGTGACCGCCGCCCTGCTCGAGCATGCGCTCCACCGCGAGCTGGGTGATGCGGAAGAAACCGTCCAGGTTCACGCCGAGCACCGCGTCGTAGTCACCCTTGGTGTAGTCGGTGAAGGGCTTCGCGACGAAGATCCCCGCGTTGTTGACCAGCGTGTCGATACGGCCGAAACGCTCGACGCCGGCGGCGATAACGCGCTCCGCGGTCGAGCGGTCGGCGATGTCGCCCTGGACGGTGACGACGTCGGGATCGTCGGACGCGGGGATGCGGCGCGAGGTGGCGACGACGCCGTAGCCCAGCTTGCGATAGGCGGTGACAATCCCGGCCCCGATGCCCTGCGATGCACCGGTGACAACCGCGACCTTCTGAACCTGCGTGCTCATGGTGACCTGACCTTCTTCAAGGGAGAGGGGGACTGCCTGACTAGTAGCCGGGCGGTCGTCTATGTAAAGTAGACGACCGGTCGAGTTATTTCAAAAGACGTGCGTACCGCCGGGCACAGGGTGTGCGCCCGCGGAATCCATGGGCGGCGAAGCCGCCTCCTGCACGACGTCGCGAGGGGGCCGGCGGGCCCCGCAGAGAGAAGGAGAAGCTGTCATGAAGGAGTTCCTGGTCGAGCTCACCACCACCGTCCCCGAGGGCATCGGCCCTGCGGAGGTTGACCGTCGCCGCGCCGAGGAATCCGTCAGGGCCGGGGAGCTGGCCGCGGCGGGGCACCTCGTTCGGCTGTGGCGCCCGGCGGGCGAACTGCGCAGCATCGGTCTGTGGCGGGCCGCCGACGAGGGCGAACTGTACGAGAAGGTGCTCGGCACGCTGCCGCTCTGGCCGTGGATGACCTCGGCGGCGAGGGCCCTGGAACCTCACCCCAATGACCCGGGCAGGACTGCCGTCGCCACCTGAGCCCCACCCGGGTGCGGCTCGTCGTCCGACGGGCTTCATCGCTCCCGCCGTCATCGCGGGCACCCGGCCTTGACGCAACTCGACCGGTCGTCTAGCTTGATTTAGACGACCGGTCGTCTAGTTCTTCCCATTCCATTCAGAATCCCTGAAACCGAACGGAGCCATCGCCGTGGCCACTCCCGTCAAGCTTTCGATCGTCTACTACTCCTCCACCGGCACCATCACCGAGATCGCCAAAGAACTGCGCGATGCCGGCGTGAAGGCGGGTGCCGAGGTCCGCCTGGTGAAGGCCGCCGAGCTGGCCCCGCGGGCAGCCATCGAGGCCAATCCGGCGTGGGCGGCCAACCACGCCGCCACCGCGGACATCCCCGAGGCGACACCCGAGGACATCGAGTGGGCCGACGCCGTACTGTTCGGATCCGCCACCCGGTTCGGGAACCTCTCCTCGCAGCTCAAGCAGTTCATCGACACCCTCGGCGGGCTGTGGGGGCAGGGGAAGCTGGCCGACAAGGTCTACAGCGGCTTCACCTCGTCCGCGACCGCCCACGCCGGCCAGGAGACGACGCTCCAGGCGCTCTACACCAGCGTCCACCACTTCGGCGGCATCGTGGTCGCCCCGGGCTTCACGGACCCGGTCAAGTTCGCCGACGGCAACCCTTACGGCACCTCGCACGTGGACGGGCAGGGCACGAACCCGGTGGACGACACCACCCGCGCCGCCGCCCGTCACCAGGCCCAGCGCGTGGTGAGGATAGCCGCGCAGCTCAAGGCAGCCTGACCCGCCCACCGGCCACGGCCAGGTAGCCCGGCGCCGCCACACCGGCGGCGCCGGCCGAAGCGTCACCATGCCGGCGCCGGGCGCGGAACCGACCGGCGCCGGCAGCGACTCCGGTCGATCGCCGTCCGACGACAGGACGGTGTCAGCGGCGGCCTCGGCCGCGCCTTCGCCGAGGAGGCGCCGGGCACCGGGTCGTCGGCACCGTGCGCAAGCCGGAACTTCCGGCCCCTGGCCTTCCACCTCACTGCCGACCAGGCCGCGATGCGCCCGCTATCACCCGGGGGATGGCCCCGGGTTGCCCAGCCGGGCCAGTTCTTCCCGCAGGTCCGGGTCAGCGGTGACGAGGACGGCCTTGAGCTGGTTGATCGCCTGGGTGCGCGCTTTGACTGCCGACCCTTTGGTGAGTTTGTACATCCGGGCGATCTGCACGGGTCCGTCGCCGGACTTGGCCCGGGCGCGTGCCCGCCCGCTCAGCACCGCCCGGGCCGCGTTCTGGGCATCGAGCGGGTCCGATTTGCCGCGCCGGCGGCGGTCGGTCCGGTCGGGCCGGTTCACGTCGAGCACTTCCACGCCCTGGGCCAGCAGGTAGCGGGAGAGGGCTGCTCCGAAGGAGCCGGTGCCCTCCACCCCGGCCCGCCGTACCGTGCCCAAGCCGCTGGTCCGCTGAAGCGGTTCGCGGTATCCGGCCGCGGTGGCCGGGAACTCTTCGGTACCGATCACCGCCCCCACCGGGGAGAGCACGGCCGCCACATGAGCATCCCGGTGCGTGTCCACTCCGAGGTCCACCTCCCCCGTAGGCCGGCGTCGGCGAGTACGCGGGGTTAAGGACGTAGCGGTCATGTTCGTTCACCCTCCGACCCGATGGCGCATCGCGTGGCCGGCACCGGCCCGCGCGGGCGGTCAGAACTGTGAATAGACCTGATGGGTCGGCAGGCCCCTATCGGGACACACCCGGCCGAGCCCGGTGCCAGCAACGCACCATCCCCGGTCAGCGGTCGACACAGCGTGAGTAAGACACCGCGGTCAGAGTTCTCATGAGTCAGACCCCGGCCCGGGACAGCACCCACCCATGCTCCCAGCACAGCAGCCGCAGCGCGGGGGCGCACGGAAGCGAACAGGGAACTCGCAGCGCTGAAGCTATCTTTGTGTGCAGGTCGGGACACCCGCGCCCGGTCTCATCGCCCCAGCGACGACCTGCGCAGCCGCCTGCGATCAGCAACGACGAAGCCTTCGGGCTCCGGCGCGGACATCAGGGCCCCCGGAGACGCAGGTACAGCACTGACCAGAAGTCCAACGTCATCCAACGGCGCCTGCTCGCCGTCGGCATGTCGGCCTGAGGGTCTAGGGGTTGATGACCGTCAGGGCGCCCGCCCCCGGGTCAGTGGCGTAGACCGCGCCGGAGGTGGCAGTCGCGTTGAATGGGTCGGTACCCCGAAGGAACCACGGCGGCGGTGGCCGTGGGGGTCGATCACGGACACCTGGCCCGGGGCGAGCACAGCGACATAGGCAGGCGATCCGTCCGGTGCCAGCGCCATGTCGAAGGAGCCTTGACATGCCGCACCGTTCGGCCAGCCGGACGCACCGCCGCATCCCACGTGCCCGGGCAGAGCCTTCGACGATCAGGGGTAACGGTGCCCTCTCCCGACTCAGGGCACCTGAGGCGGCGGTAGCCGACAAGGGGCGCAACGATGACGGTGAGTGAGTACCCATAGCACGGCGCAACCGCCATGGTGGGCTTTGGGGCGATTGGCGGTATCTGTTCGCTCCCTTGAACGTGACATTGCCACGCGACATGAGGCCGTGGTCCTATCTCGCCGTGCCTCGGGCATCGGGCGGTGTGCGGCCCTCGTTGCGTCGGCACGGAGTTCCTGCATATCTCCTGCCGTCGCCTATGAGAGGGCGTCCTCCATGCCCGTTTCCGTCGACGATCTCCTGGAACACTTCCCGGCCGAGGGCGGCTCCTTCGCCCTGGATCCCGAGCCGTGGGAATGGAAGCTCTCGGAGCTGCTGGCGTTGCTGAAGGCCGGTACCCGGCTGGTGGTCGAGCAGGCTCGGGAGGTGAACGACGAAGCCCTGTCATTCGCCGGTACGGTGCGGGTGGCCGGGGAAGCGGTGGCGGTTCAGCTGAAGTTCGCCCGTGATCAGGCACACGGGTGGGTGACTGGGCTGTCGGTGCGGGTGGTGATGGACACCACGGTCGCCGCGCTGGCCGAGCTGTGGGGTGTGGAA
Organism: Streptomyces sp. MCA2; assembly: GCF_023544705.1. Taxonomy (NCBI): domain Bacteria; kingdom Bacillati; phylum Actinomycetota; class Actinomycetes; order Kitasatosporales; family Streptomycetaceae; genus Streptomyces; species Streptomyces sp. MCA2. The sequence goes on along the minus strand of NZ_JAMJFM010000029.1, from coordinate 32,166 downwards.
CTGGCGGATGCGCCACAGGTGTTCCTGGCCGGCGTTCAAGAGCTGTCGTTTGTCCATGACTTCGACACGGGCTCGGTGGTCGCCGCCGTGGAGACCGAGCACCTCCGTCTGGTCTTCGCCGCGCCCAGCGCGGGAGAGGCGCTGGTGGCGCTGATCGGGCTGAAGGACGTGCATGCCTCATCGGCTGACCTTCCCTACCTCGGCGAGGAGTTCCCGGAGGACGCCCGGCTGGGTGTGCGTGGCCTGGAGCTGATCGCGGTGGCACCCGGAGGGATGAGCGCGGGAGATGGCGTCCGGGTCAATGCCGCCGTTGCCGCCGCGGTGGCAGACCCCGGCCAGTGGTGGCCCGCCCTGCCGGGCCGCGACCTGGAGGCAGGTCTGTGGGCGGGTGCCGCCTGCCTGCTGCCCGGCGAAGAGACTCGGTTGTGGGTGGTGCGCCTGGAGGCACCGCCGTCCTGGATGCCGGATTTCGGCCCGGTCACCTTCCCGTTCGGCCCGCTGCGGCTGCGACTGACGGGGTTCGGTCTGTCGTTCTCGGCCACCGGGCTGCATGTCGACTTCGAGGCGGGCTTCGACCTCGGTTGGCTCACCCTGGAACTGCCCGGCCTGGGCTTTGAGTTCAGCTTTCCCGAGGTGGGGGACGTGGAGGTGGCGGGCCGCCTCCCCAAGCTGTCGCTGGGCCGGCCGGGCGGCACGGTGCACTTCGACATCGGTGACCTGCCCGGCTTCCCGGGCCTGCCCGGGGCCGGGCTGCTGACCGGCTGGTCCCCCCAGGCGAACATCCCGGTACCGGACCTGCTCGGCGTCTTCGGCATCGACATGCCACCGCTGCCGGACCGGTTCACCCCGCAACTTCCCTCGCTGGGCTTCCGGTTGGACCTCACACTGGGAGACTTCGCGCTCATCGGCGAGTCCCCGTGGCTACGGGTGGTCTTCGGCGGACTGCCCGCCCTGCCCGAGTGGGGCACCCCATGGGGCAAGGTCGCCCTGCTCGGCGTCAACGGGCTCGACGCCCTGCTGCCGGACCTCCCGTTCATCGGCAAACTGCTGGAAGGGATCCAGGACTTCCTCCTCAACGGGATCAGCCTCGCGGCGATCGGCACCGGGCTGAGCCTGCCGCAGGCCGACCGGCTGAACGGCTGGATCGGTTCCCTGGGGTCCGGCTCATGGTGGCCCGGTCTGACCCCGGTATCCGGCGGCGGCAGCTGGCAGCCGGGGCTCTCTTTGGATCTGGACTGGCGGATCCCCGGCACCTCATCAGTGCGTTGGGGTCTGCCCTGGCCGCCGCAGGGCCGCCCGGACCTCTCCTGGCTGCCGGGCATCCCGGATCTGGCGCTGGGGCCACTGCACCTGTCCGGGATCGGACTGTCCTGGCCGGACCCGGAGGACCTCGACTGGACGGTCAGCGCGGACTGGGTGCTGCGCCTGGTGTTCGACGCCACGATCGACCTCGGCGGGGGCTTCTCGCTGGGTCTGCCCGGGCTGGGCTTCGACTTCGACCTGAAGAACTTCGGGGTGCATCCAAGGTTCCCTGGCATCTCCCTCCTCCTGCCCGGCGGCTTCACCATGGACTTCGCCGTCCCGACCGAGAACTTCCCGTGGCCGGAGAGCGTCACCGGCCGCTGGCATGCTGAGCAGGGGGGAGTGCCGGCAACGGACATCGCCCGGTTCCTGGGCGTGGACGTGTCCGAGGCCATCCCCGAGTCGCTGAACCCGCAGCTGACCTCCGCCGGTTTCTCCTACAACTTCAGGAGCCACCTCCTGGTGGTCACCGCCACCACCGAGAAATACGGGTGGGCGGTCGCGACCGTGCCGGCCAACACACGCCAGCGCCGCAACCTCATCGCGCTGCGCGCTTCCGCCCAGGTCAGGGCCTCCGACCTGCCGGTCGCCGTCGAGACACCGGAGGACGCCGACATCATCCTGGGCGAGATCCACCTCGCCTACGCCGAGCATCCGTGGGACAGGACCGAGATCTACACGCTCAACCGGTTGCTGGCCGAGCTCAGCGTCTCCGCGCCGTGCCCGCTGCCCGAGTTCCTGCCCGGAGACCTGGAGAAGGGCCCTCAGCTGTGGGCAGTACTCCGTTGCGGAAACGCCCAGGCGACGCTGGCGCATCCGGAGCGGGCGGTGCCGATCACCGGTCAGGTCATCGTGCCGCGGGATAACCCGGCCGGTTCCTCCCACGACCTGCTGGGCCATGTCATCGGCGCGGTGCGGTTCAGCAATGCCCGGCTCGGCTTCGGCTACGGGCTGCTGTATCTGGCCTTCGACGCCTCGATGACCGTCGGCCCGCTGGTCGTGGAACTGATCGGCCTCGGGGTCGGGCTCGACAAGGACTTCGACGCCCGTCCCGTGCTGCAGGGCGCGGCCGTGGCGATGGAGTACCCGGGCCCGCCCAAGGTCGAGATCTCCGGCGCGCTGGTGAACCTGGACCTCGGCCCGGACTTCGACCTGGCGCTGGCCGGGGCGGGACGCCTGGACATCCAGGACCTGTTCGCCCTCCAGGTCTTCGGGAGCTGGGTCCGCAACAAGACGGACGGCTGGACCTCGCTGTTCGCCTACGCCGAACTCGTGGCGGGCAGGTCCCGGGCCAACGGGCTCTTCACCATCGGCCCGGTGACGGTGACCGGAATCGCGCTCGGTTTCGGCATCAACAGCACCGTACGAGTCCCCACCACCGCGGAGATCAGCAGGTTCCCTCTGGTCAAACGGCTGGGCGCGGCACCGGCGACGCCGGGGGGCGAGGTGGAGCCGCGCACCCCCGGCCAGGCGCTGAACGAACTTGCGGCACCGCCTGGCTGGATCACGCCGGCACAGGGCCAGTACTGGATCGCGGGCGGAGTCGAGTTCACCGTCTACAAGTTCATCAACGCCCGCGTCCTGGCCCTGGTGGAGTGGGGCCAGGCGGGCTGGAAGGCCATGCTCGCGGGCAGCACCACCCTGTCCCTGCCGCCCACCGTGCCCAACGAGAGCGACGCGCGGAGCTCCTCGCCCCAGCGACTGAAGATCGGCCCCGCGCTGGGCAAAGTGGTCGTCGACTTCGTGTTCGTCTACGACTCCTCGCTTAGCCGCTTCTCCATGGACTCGGTGATCGCCAAGGGCTCGTACATCATCGACCCGGCCGCAGAGCTGACCGGCGGCATCTCCCTTTATGTGTGGGGCAAGGACATCCCCGGGCGCGGCATCACCAAGGGCTTCGTGCTCTCGGCGGGCGGCTACCACCCCCAGTTCCCGCGCCCCGCCCACTACCCCACGCCGCCCCGGGTGGGCATGATCTGGGCCCGGGGCCCGGTGACCCTCAAGGCCCAGGCGTACGCGGCGCTCACCGATGGGGCCTTCATGGTCGGCGGAGCGTTCGCCGCCATCTACGACGGGCACCACGGCATCCACGTCCAGGCGTGGTTCACCGCCCACCTCGACGCGCTCGTCCAGTGGAAGCCCTTCTACGCCGACATCGCGCTGGGGGTGAGCATCGGGGTCGCGGCCACCGTCAAGGTGCTCTTCGTGCGGATCCGCGTCTCCCTGGAGATCGGGGTGAGCCTGCAACTGTGGCTGCCGCCGGTCGGCGGCCGGGCCAAGGTCAAGGTGTGGTTCATCTCCTTCAGCCTCGGCTTCGGCGCCGACCGGGTGGGAGCACCCCCCGTCCCGTGGGAGGACTTCCGGATCCAGCTGCCCGCACCCCTGCGCACCGCGCCGAAGAGGGGCTGCGAACTGCCGGATGTGACAACGGGCGAGTCCGAAGCGCGGGCCGCTGCCGGTGCCCCGCTCCTGGTGCGCATCGACGGCTTCACCGTCGCGGTCGAGTCCGCGGTACCGGCCTCGAAGATCACCGTGAACGGGACGACCGTCGCGGGCAGTGACGCGGCCCGCGTCGAAATCCGGCCGATGCGGCTGAGCGGCGTGGTGAGCGAGCAGGCCGTCGGCATCCTGGACGGAAGCGGGCAGCCCTACGACTGGAAGGAGGCGAAGTGGCAGGTCACCCCCACCACCGAGGGCGTGCCCCAGGCCCTGTGGGGCAAACCGCTCGCCAACCCCCACGAGGCCCTGAAGCAGCAGGGACTGGTCCCGGGCCGCCTGACCGGCCTGACCGTCAAGGTGCCGTCGCCGACCCTGGGCCCGTGCGTCGGTCCCGTACCCACCGAGGCCCTGGACGTGGACGGCCTGCCGCCCGGGAACATGCCCCTGCACGACACGGCGGTTGCCGGCCCGCCTCCCGAGCCCGGTGAGGACGGCAACAGCGTCGGGGTGATCGCCGACACCCTCGTGCCGACCACGGCCACCCGCACCAAGGTGCACCAGGCCCTGGCCGCGTTCGGTGTGGCGCCGGACAGCGACGGTCCGCTGACCCGCTACGCCGGCCTCGCCGGCAATTCCCTGACCGACTTCCCGATGCTCACCGCCACCGGCACGAGGTGACCGCATGACCGACAGCCCCGACCTGAACGTCACCTTCTACAACTCTCTGCAACCCGCGGCCACCGCCGGCGTCTACACCGTCACCGTGGAGCAGCACCTGGTCCGCGACGGGGTCCGGATCGATCCGCAGGACGACCCCCTGCCCGAGGTCGCGGACCGGTACGAGATCCTCGCGGCCCAGTTCTTCCTGGACCCCACCACCGTCCACGCCACCTATCCGGCCGCCGGTGCGTCGGGCCTCTACACGCATGTGCTGCCGCACATCACCTTGAACCGGGCGCTGCTGCCCTGGGAACGGGAGCTCATCAGCCGTTCCGAGGAGCGGGAGCCGTGGCTGGCGCTGCTCGTCTTCGCCGAGGGCGAGGTCGACGACGACCCCGAGGCGGAGGGGGGCTTCACCCAGCGCACCGTGCGGGAGTTGCGTAACCCCGGAGCGGGCACGCTCGGCCCGGCCCTCAACGACCGGGTCGACCAGGACCTTGAGTGCCGCACCATCGACGTTCCGGCGCGCGTGTTCACCGCAAACGTGCCGCGCGAGGACGAACTGCGTTTCCTGACCCACATGCGCGACGTGGCCACCGCCCCGCAACGCCGCGATGACGGCGAGGTCATGACCGAAGGCCAGTACGCGGTCGTCGCCGCCAACCGTTTCCCCCGCGCCCCGGGCAGCTACGCGGTGCACCTGGTCTCCCTGGAGGGCTGGACCGGCCGCCTGGCCGAGGGCTCTCTGCCCGGCGACACCGAACGCGTACGGCTGTGCAGCCTGTGGTCCTGGTCCTTCACGAACGACCCCGACGGCAGTCTCAACCCGGGCAAACTGCTGCGCAACCTGGTGGCCCCCGGCGAGGACGACCGCGAGAACCTTGCCCTGCGCCTGGTGCCGTCCGGTGCCACAGCGTCCTCCCAGGAAGCGGAGTACGCGCTCCAACGGTTACGCCACGGCTACACCGCCGTGGCCTACCGCACCCCGTCCGGGGAGAACACCTACGCCTGGTACCGCGGCCCCTGCACCCCGCTGACCGCCCCGCAACTGCCCCTGAACGAGACCGACGGTCCCTACACCACGGCCGACCACGCCCTGATCTACGACCGGCAGCACGGCCTGTTCGACGTCAGCTACGCCGCCGCCTGGACACTGGGCCGCACCATCGCCCTCGCCGACCCCGACTACAGCGCCGAAGTCACCGCGGCACGCCGGGAAATGGCCAACCGCGACGCCACCTTGAGCACCCTGAGCGCCGATCCCGAGCGTGCCCGTCATGACCCCGATGCCCCGCCCGGCACCGCCGCCCTTCGCGAGCTGAGCACCGCGGACTTCGGCCCCGGGCTGGTCCGGGCCCTGCAAGCTCCCCTTGTCCGCGAGCCCAGCCCGCGGCGCGCCGCCCGCACCGCCCAGATCGGCACGCGCGCCCTGCTCGCCGACGCACGGGCGCGACAGTCACTCACGGCCGCCGCGGACGCGCGCACCCCCACCACGTCGCCCTGGCTCGAACGTCTGGGCCTGCTGCGCGGAGTGCCCTTCAACCACCTGGTCCCCGACCCGCGGATGCTGCCGCCGGAAAGCCTGCGAGCCTTCCGGATCGACCCCGGCTGGATCCAGGCCCTGGTGGCCGGCGCGACCGATGTGGGCGCCCACACCTCCGTCGACCGCGACCTGGAGCCGCTGCTGCGTCAACGCCTGCTCCGCGACCGCGGCACCGGGGAACCAGCCGCCGGCCTGCTGATCCATTCCGAACTCGTGCGTGCCTGGCCGGAGTTCGACATCCTGGCGACGGTCGAAGGCGACCCGGTCGAAGAGCTCCGCCGCGACCACCTCGCACACAACGTCCTGTTGCTGCTGTGGGACGCCGTCCCGGATCTCGTCGTCATCCGCGAGCCCGGGCAGGGCATCCATTTCGGCATCAACGACGCCGAGCGCATCAGCCTGCGGCATCTGACGGAGGGCCGGCTCGGATACCCCACCGGGGAGGAATTCCCGACAGCCGACACCCAGAAGACGGTCTTCGACTATCTGCGCCCCGGCCGTGCCGACGGCGGACGGGATGTGCTGCACCTGCGTGGCGATGACGGCCTGGTCTCCGCCCTGTCCACGGCCTGTGGTCTCACGGGCAACGACCGGCTGGAGCCGGGGCAGTTCGCCCTGGAACTCGTCAATGCGCCTGTCGAACAAGTTCTGTTGCCCCGGATGCTCCGGTGCAAGTGCGTCGCGGACACCTTCGTCAAGTACGACTCCGGGCCGGACTTCGGCTCCACCGACCCACTGCTCGTCAAGAACAATGGCCCCACCAGCAACGTCACCCGCATCGCCTATCTGCGCTTCGACACCTCCCGGCTCCCTCCCGCCGACCGCGTCGACCGGGCCGTGCTACGCGTCCATGCCTCGGCCATGGACACCGGCGACTTCGACCTGAAGGCGCACGGCACGGGCAGCGACTGGGAAGAGGCCGGCCTCGACTGGGCCGGCAAACCGGACCTCTCCGAGAGTCCCCTCGGCGTCGCGCACCTTGGACCGGTCGGCGTATGGGCATGGCTCGAATTCGACATCACCGAGTATGTCCGCCGCCAGGCCGGAAGCCGCCAGTTGTCCGTGGCGCTCACCAAGGACGAGTCACCCGTCCAGGCGGCCCACCTCACGTCCAGGGAAGCCGCCGATACCAGGCTCCGCCCCCATCTCGCCGTCACCATCAAGCAGTCGACACCGACCTCGGGGGAAGCGCGCTGATGAACGCCACCGACCTGATCGTGCCGGTCGAAGTCCACGCCCTCCTGGTCAACGACAAGGTGCGCAGCCAGCCCGTCCATCGCTACAAGCCCAGCTTCGACGGCATGCTGGGCACCATCGAGGGGACCGGCCGGGGCGCCGCCGAACCCGAGCCGTTCAGCGGCGGGAACGTCCAGATGGACGAAGGGGTCCATATCCAGTGGCAGCTTCCCGAGGCACTGACCGAAGGCGTCGTGGACGAGGCCACCGGGCAGACCGCCTACCCGCTGGTGCCCAATCGCTGGCTGGTCGTCCGCTACGCCCAGGTGCGCGGCGCCGCCAAGCCGGCCAGGGGCTGGGTCGTGCACAGCGACTACCTCTACAGCGACGATCCCGACGGCTGGGACGGCCATACGGCGATCAACAGCTTCCTCAACCCCCGCGCCCGGACGCCGGAGGTCGACTGGCTCGGCAATATCCACTCACTCGCCGACGGCCCCTGGCGGGAGCCCGAAGGGCGTGAGCTGTTCCTGACCGCGGTCGGTGCGGGCCTGCCGTCCTTCGCCGCCTACCAGGCGTACCACGAGAACGTCTTCTCGATGCACGACGATCTCGAAGACCTCAAAGACCGTAGCGAGGGCGACAGTTATCCGCCCGACGCCAGGCTGAGCTATCTGGTCGTCGGCTGGTACAGCGACACCACCGAGGACATCCTCGAACAGGCTGCCCGAATCCCGGGCCTGCTGCCCCCGGACAGCGAGGGCACCCGTGCCGAGGTGATGCAGGCCCTGGGCTGGACGATGGCCGGCCGAAGCGCCACCACCACCCTGGGCACCACCGAACCCCACGCACTCGACCACGTACTCGACCGCCGCCCGGACACCTACTACCTCAGCGCCCAACCCCCTGCCGACTCCAGCTGGATCACCATCGACCTGGGCAGCGAGCAGCAGATCAGCACCATCCGGGTGCACGCGGGCGATCTCGACGGCGGACACCTGCTGCCCGCCGTGCGCCTGCGGGCATCCCTGGACAACGCCGACTGGCCCGAAGCCCACCACCAGGACTTCGCGGCCGCAAGCCCCGTCATCGAGTACGTTCCCGCCGGCCCCTTCGCGGCCCGCTACGTTCAGCTGTGCCTCCTGGAAGCCGGCGACGAACCGGTCGCCGTACGCGATGTCGAGATCACCGCGGCACCCGCGGGCGAGCTCCGCACCGTCTACAGCGGCACCGCGCTGGGCCTGGAATGGCAGCGCGGCCAGGCCCCCGAGGATCCCGACCGCCCCGTCAACGGGGCACAACTCAAGATCGCCCTGGGGCACAGCACCGGTGAGGCCGCCGCGGCACTGGTCGGCCGACAGTCCCGCTCCTCCCACACCGGCCAGCTGTTCAGCGCCCTCTACCACGGCACCCTGGACACCTTCGACGGCGCCGACGGGGACCTCGACCTGGAAGAGATCACCCACAGCAGCTGGTTCTCCGGCCGGGACGGCGGCTCCAGCTGGCAGATCGCTCCGCGCCCCGTAGAGGACCCCGATGCCCAGCCGACGCGTCGCGGCGCCGACCTCAACCCCGCATGGCTGACAACGCTCAACTCCGACCAGAGCCGTTACGACGCCGCCCTGCGCCAACTGACCGCGAGCCAGTGGCGGGTGTGGTCCCTGTACTGGCTGAACGAGGTGCTACGCAACGTGCCCGCCCATCTGCGTCCGGACGACGCGCCCGCCGACTTCGAGGCCACCTGCGCCTGGCAACTCAACCCCGCCAACGACGGTGCCGCCAAGGCGGTCCAGACTCAGCTCGCCGAGCTCGACGCCCTCCGCAGCGAGCTTCCGCCCCCGGGCGACGACCAGGACGCCATCGACGCCTGGGCCACCGGCAAGGGACTGTCCGAGCACCTTCGGCTCAAGCGCCTGCCCAAGGCCGGCTTCCACAAGCCGGCCGATCCGGTCCTTCTCATCGAGGGCACCGGCGGCGGCACCGTGCCACTGACCCGCGACAGCGACAACCCGCTGCCCTGCCGCCTGCCCGCCACCCTGCTCAAGGCCGTCAAGCTGGACGGCGTCATGACGCCCGTACCCGAGAACCCGGATGACCCGGGCATTCCCGCGCTGCCGGCCTCCGCCACCGCCCTTCTCAAGGAGTTCGCGCTCCTGGAACGGGCCGCTCGCACCGGCGCGCCGGACAGCACGGCCCTGCACGACCTCCTCGAAAACCCCCAAGCCAACGCACAGGGAGTGCCGGCCGAGTTCACGGCACCGTGGCGCCAGCCCTGGCTGCCGATGTTCCTGATGTGGGAGCTCAACTTCTTCCCCACTCCCTACCGCACCGGCGAGGACTGCCACTGGACCTTCCAGGCTCCGGAAAAAGACACCGGCCTGAACTCCTACGGCTACCGCTGGAACGGCACCGGCACCCTCCCGGCCGACTCCGAGAGCGAAGGCAACGTACTGCACAGGCAGTTCCGCGGCCGCTCCTACCTCGCCCCCACCACGGTCTATGTCGCCCGCGCCCAACTGGCCCGGTACATGACCACCTATCCCGATGCCGACACGCGCTCGCTCGCCGCGCTGCGCGAGGAGCTGGAGAAGCTCGACATCCTCTCCCAGACCCTCGACGGCTTCAACGACTGGCTGTTGCAGCTCGACGGCGGAGCACAGGTACCGACCGAAGGGGAGGCGGCCCGCCTGACCGGGGACCAGAATCATGTACCCGACGGGGCGGGCCCCGGACAGCGGCGCTTCCAGCCCATTAGGGCCGGACAGTTTTTCTTCACCGGCCTGCGCGTAATGGACCGCTTCGGACGCACCCTGGACCTGGTCACCTCCGACGACGAGGACGGCAACTCGTACGACCAGTACCCGGTGCCCAGCCCCACGGTGACCCCCAGCAAGGAGCTGTACACCGAACCCGAGTTGATCAACCCTCAACGCTTCTTCCAGCTTCCGCCCCGGATCCTCCAGGACACCCGCCTCACGTTCAGTCCCGTCCCCGCCGCCCCGGCCGCGGTGGGCCAGGGCTCACCGGTCGCGGGCTGGCTTCTGGCCAACTACCTCGACCAGACACTCGGCGTCTACGGGCCCACCGGGCAGGCCCTGGGCGAAGTGCGCGTCCTCACCACCGTCGACGGGACCAAGGCCGCCGACTACAACCCACTCCCCCACTCCCCCTATCTCCGGCTCGACGATCAGCGGTTCGAGGACGACCACCCACAACTGCACGGATTCTTGGCGGCGTTGACCGGCCGCGAGAGCTCCGCGGACGCGTTCAAGGCCCTGCTCACCACCATCGACACCAGCCTCAGGACCACCGTCGACCCGGCTCCGGAAGACGACCACCTCCCCCTCCGCCTCATCGGCCGGCCGGTCGCCCTGATCCGCGCCGATCTCGAATTCGAGCTCGACGGCCCCCCGCTCACCGACCCCTCATGGGCAACCGTCCTCGACCCTCCCACGGCGGACTACCCCCAGGACACCTGGGCGATCCGGCTGGGCGACCCGTACAAGCTGGCCGACGGACTCATCGGCTACTACAGCGCCGAGCCCAACCGGGCCGTCGACTACGACCTGTTGCACGCCCATCAGCCGGCCGGGAACAGTGCGGGCTACATCGGGACCGTCAGCGGGGAAGACCTTGCCCTGCCCGCCCGCGCCTTTGGCCGCGTCACCCGTCATGTGACGCTCCTCGCCCACCCCCACCTGCCCGTCCACGCCACCACGGACATCCTCCCCGTCCACAGCCTCAGGCTCGACGCCGACCAGGTCCACCAGGCCCTCGCCTCCGTCCGCGCATCCTTCCGGCTCAACCCCCTGCTGGCCACCACCCGCAGCATGCGCACGGCCGCCACCACGATTCCGGCCGGCCACGGCAGCAGCACACCGGAAGCCGGGCCCATCGGCCTCATCCTCGACGGCAAGCCGGACACCTGGTACGAGAGCGGCTCGGCCCCCCGGAACGGAGACACCGTCACCGTCGACCTGGGTACCGTCCAGCCGGTCACCGGCGTCCAGGTCCTCCTTGGCGAGCCCGACGGAGCGCGCCTCCCCTCCGTCCGGCAGCTGAGGGCATCGGCCGACGGCGAGGAGTGGACCGACCTCACCGCCGACACCGCCAACCCGGCAGAACTGCACTGGCCCGCGGACGGCACCGTTGTGCCGCCCCTGACCGCGCGCTTCGTACGAATGGAACTGAAAGCCTCCCAGAGCACGGTGGTCATCCGCGGCCTTCAGGTCACCCCCGACGTCGACGCACTGGTCATCCCCCCGCTCTCGGTCCGCTACGGCACCTGGTCCTGGGCCCAGCCCGACGCCACCGAGGGCGACGCCGCCGGCTGGGACGAACGCGCGCTGATCCCCGCCGATCACCTCACCCACCCCGACGACCCAAACCCCACCGCGCGCGCGGGATACCTCCAACTCCGCCCGGCCACCCCGGGCTCCGGCCCCGAGCCGACCCCGCAGCCCTGACCCGCGCCCGCCGGAAGGAAAGCCCCTTGACCGAACCCGTCACCACCGCGCACCTCAGCTACGCCCTGGCCACCACCCCGACCGCGCTGACCCGCGCGAGCGCCCACCACCCCCGCCAGGGCCGCCTGGACATCACCGTCACCCGCACCGGCGCCGCCCAGGCACCCGCCACCTGCCGTGGCATCACCGTCGAGGTGCCCACCGGCACCCACCCCAGGGCCCTCACCACCCGGCCGGAACGCATCAACACCGCCTACCGCGCGCCGGGCTCCCGAGCCTGGCTAATCAGGAAGATGTTGACCCGGCCAGACCGCACCGTCTTCACCTGCACCCCCGAAAACCCACGGCACGAAGCCGTCTTCGACGCCACCTGGGCCTTCACCCTCATCCTGGACAACATCCCCCTGGACGCCCAGGACGGCACCACCACCATCCGCGTCACCGATGACACCGCCACCGAGTCCGCCGCCCGGGCCCGCCACTCGGCGGAACTCCGGGTCACCGTCATTGCCATGGATGACGTCGCCTGAGACGCCCAGCCGCGCTCCGCCGTCCAGTCGCTTTCCGCCGTCCCACCCGCGAACCCACCATCCCGGAGCGGTCGTTGTCACCGCGCCGACGGAGGCCCTCCGTGTACCTGACCGCCACCCAGGCCGGCTCCCTGCTCCAGGCCGTCGGCGAATCCGTTCCCGTCCAGTTCTCCATCTCCACGGCCACGGAGACCAAGAAGGGCACCCTCTTCCTCACCTTCCGCAAACCCGGCTCCGGTCCCGATGTGCGGTGCCGGGCGCTCACCATCACCCTTCCCGTCGGCCCGAACAGGACCGATCTGGTGGCCGCTACCGATGCGGCCAACGCCGACGACATCGATGACTACCCGCGCGACAGCGCGGGCGTCGAGTGGACCATCGAGCGGAAGACGACCCCACCCGAGCCGACCTCCCCTTCCGAGGTCACCGCCCTCACCTTCACCTGCACACCGGATACGCCGTCGGCCGACACCACCTTCGGCGCCGGCCGCGAGTTCACCCTCATCCTCTCCAGCATCCCCATCAACCGCGCCGAGGGCCCGGCGCGCCTCACCCTGACCGAGACCACGGCGACCGGCACCGGCGAAGTCCCGGCGCGCACCTTCAGCACGACCATGACCGCCAACCCCTCCTACCCCTTGAGCAACCTGGCGGGAGACGGGTCATCGGAATTCCGCACCCAGGGCACCCCGGCGATCAACAGCACCCTCACCCTCGATCTCGGGTCCGTCCAGCCGGTCACCGGCTACTACCTGCTCACCGGCACTGCCGGCGGCGGCAACCGATCCGGGACACCCGTCCTGGAATCGTCCACCACCGGCGCCACCAACAGCTGGCAACGACGGACCTTCAACTCCTCGCAATCGGTCAACAACCACACCCTCACCACACCCGTGGAGGCCCGGTACCTGCGGGTGCGGCTCAGCACCACACCCACCGGCTTCTTCGGCATGCGCCACTTCTCCGTCAGTACGACCACGACCTGGGCGGACCGGCCCATTGCCCTGCCCCCCGTCGAAAAGGCCGGCAACGAGTTCTACTTCCGCCGCTTCTCGTGCCAGAGGCCAAGGGTCGCGCACGGCACGGCCACGGTTCTTCAGTGGGAGGGCACGCCCCGCAACACCGAGTACTACCTCTCCTGGGACGACCACGCGCCCAAGAAACTCAACCCACCCCAGGTGTCGGGCCTGCACACCGAACCCACCCACGAACTCACCCGCACCACCACCTTCGTACTCAATGCCCAGACCAAGAACGCGGCCAATGAGACGGTGCATCACTACCTGTCCACGACCGTCACCGTGAACGGCCCCGACATCACGGCGAAGACGCTGGACGTGACCGACAAGCTGGAGGTGGACGCGACCTTCGCCGCCAACGGCAGGACGAAGAAGACAACGGCGAACACGACCACATTCGACGGCAACGTCACCCTCAACTAGCGCAAGCCCGTGAATTCCCCGATACAGAGGTATTGATGGAGCCGACCGCCAGCACTTCCACACCGTTACTCCATGTCGAACCGGACCCCGCATCCCAGCGGTTTCCCGTCTCCACCGCCAGCAAGACCAAGAACGGAGTCCTCAAGCTCACCTTCTCCAAACCCGAGGGCAGCGCCCCCGTCAGGTGCCGACGGATCACGGTCACCCTGCCCGTAGGCTCCGCCGCCACCGACCTCGCCAGCAGGGGCGACGCCATCCACTACAACTACAGCCGCCCGGGCCAGGCCTGGCGGATCGTCCCCCAACTCACTGCGGGTGCTGCCACCTTCGTCTGCACACCCGAAGTCCCCGGCGGTCAGATCACCTTCGGCGCCGGGCAGCGATTCACACTCATCCTCTCCTCCATTCCCGTCACCCGCGCTCCCGGCCATGCCCAGATCACTGTCTCGGCGTACACGGCTTTCACCAGTGACGATGACTGGGACGACCGCCCCCTCTCCGTCGACCCCGTGGAGAAAGTGATGGAAATTCCCGACTCCTTCTTCCTCCGTAGCTTCTCCTGCGAGAAGCCGCAGGTGAACAACCGCCTCAAGACGGTACTGCGTTGGGAGGGGAGCGAGGCGGGCACCGAGTACTACCTGTGGGACGGCCGCTCGGAAACCCCGACCAAGGTCACCGGCCGAAGCTGCGACACCCATGCCCTGACCGACACGACGACCTTCGTCCTTGAGGCCCGCGGCAAGGACGCGAACAACCGGCCGGTGAGCCTTTATCTGTCCACCACCGTCACGGTGAAGGACCCCGACATCGCCGCCAAAACCGTCACTGCCACCGACAAGATCAGTGTCACCGACACGTTCACCGCCGACAACAAGGACGGCAAGAAGACCTGGGCCCGCGCCACCACGTTCGAGGGAGACGTCACCATCACCGGCACCCACAAACTCACCGTCGGAGGCAAACTCGCCGTCAACGGCGAAACCGACCTCAACGCTGATGTCCGGATCAGTGCGCACGCCACGGTGACCGGCGGCAACGTTCTCCGCGTCAGGGACATCCGTGGTCTTGTCAACGAAGCGCTGACCATCGATAAGGACGAGAAGGGCGTCACGATCAAAGGCGCACTCACCGCCGACGGAACCGTCACCGGAAACAAGGGCATCACTGTCCCCACCGGCCAGACTCTGACCGCAGCCGCCATCACGGCCAGTGGTCTCATCTCCGCCAATAACGGTCTCACGGTGAAGGCCGACAAGACTCTGACCGCGGGTGCCATCACGGCCGGCGGACGCATCACGGCCAATGGAGACATCTCTTTCGCGAGGCCTTTGTTCGCCACCCCCACGGTGACGGAATACGGGGTGACGCAAAGGAAGCCGCGGGAGAACAGCAGATGGAGAATGACGGCCGCCAAGAACGGCATGCTCGCCATTGAGGCGGCGAGTTTCGAGTGGTTCAGTGACGACGAGAAGCACGGGCGTAAGCACCGGGTACAGGTCGCCGTGCCTGGCAAGACCTACTACCTTGACCTCGTGGCCCACGGGAAGAAGACGCGACAGAGCACCCAGGGGGTTTACGACCACATGTCGATTCCCGTCGCCAAAGACACCGAAGTGTCCTTGTGGGTCCTGGACATCGACGATGTGGCCAGTGCGGACGGCAACGTGGTACTGCGCATCTGCTGGTACCCGCTCGGTGCGTGACCATGGCGCCATGCGCGGCCCGGCCGGGCGCGGCGCGGTCAGCACGGGAGAAGCCTGAACCGGTGCCAGAACTATTCCGGGCCCGGTGCCTCGCCGGATACCGCGACACCTGCCCGGCGGAAGTCGTCCAGGGCGGCCACGGTTGTGTGCGGAGCAACCCCGACCGAGTAGTCGAGGCGTACGGTCGCGTCTCTCGTTGCCGAACCGGGTGAACCGACCACGCCTGCGCCTACTCCTCTGTCAAGTTCAGCGTGTTGAGCCGCGCTGGCCAGCATCTCGGTCGCGCCGAAGTCGGGGTCCCGCACCGGGCCCTCGGAGAGGGACCGACCGGGTTTTGACGTTGGATCGGCGATCTTGGGGATACCGGTTCAGTTACTCCTACTGGACCACCTGGTCAAGGGACCGCTTGCTGTGGCGCCGAGAGGTCAGACGCGGAGCAGGTCGGTCGAGACCGTCCAGAGGCGCTTGGCGGTGGCGGGATCGAGCGCCCATTCCTTGACACCGTGCGGGTGCTGCGCGAGGTCGGCGTCGTTCGGCACGGTGTATGCCTCTTGTGAATCGTCGAGGTAATGGCCTCCTGAGTGAGCGAACTCCGGGGCGACGGCCGCGACGATGCTGGTGGCGGCCCCCTGCTCGACCGTTTTGTACGTGAAGACTCCGGCGGCTTCGGCCGCATCGAGCGACTCCTTCTGTTGCGTTGTGAAGTTCCGCTGCAGTCCGGTCGCGACACCGCCGGGGTTCACCACATTGGCGACGATGCCCTCGGACGCCCAGAGGCGAGTCGCCTCGACGGCGAAGAGAGAGTTCGCCGTCTTCGACTGGGCGTAGGCAATCTGCGGGTCGTAGCTGCGACGCTCGAAGTGGAGGTCGTCGAAGTCGATGCCAGAACGCATGTGCGCCGTCGAACTGACCGAGACGATCCGTGCTCCGTCGCGGTCGGCCGCTCCCAGGGCCAGCGCATCATGAAGGCCGGCAGCCAGGGCGAAGTGACCGAGATGGTTCGTCGCGAATTGCAGCTCCCAGCCCTCACGTGTTCGTTCGAGGCCACCAGTGACCACGCCCGCGTTGTTGATCAGCAGGTGAAGCGGGCCGCCCCACGCGTCAACAAAGCGCGTGACGGCGGTCCTGTCGGCAAGGTCGAGCCGGACGACTCGGGGCCGGATCCCTCCGGTCGACTTCGTGATCGTCTCAGCGACGGCGTCACCCGCAGTCGTGTTCCGGACGGCGAGCGTTACCTCCGCCCCGGCAGCGGTCAGCACACGAGCCGTCTCGATCCCGATTCCGGAGGAAGCTCCCGTCACGATCGCGCGGACGCCGGTGAGGTCGATGTCCCGCAATACCTCGTCCGCGGTACTGGAGGCGGTGAAGGGCGTGGAGATGGGTTCGCGAGTAGTCATGGCGGCGACTATACGTACTAGACTTGATTTGTATAGTATGCTTCTTGCTCGTATGCTCGTGTCATGAGCAGTCCCGATGTTGGCCACCCGCCGTCGGCAGTCGCCGATACCGACCGTCGGACCATGGTTCTGGACTCCGCCATGGTCACGTTCGCGCGATTCGGTTATCGGAAGACCTCGATGGAGGAGGTGGCTCGGGCGGCGCACATCTCCCGGCCCGGGCTCTACTTCCTCTTCTCCTCGAAGGAGACTCTGTTCCGTGCCGCGGTCACCCAGGCCCTGGAGCGGGACATCACAGCGGCCGAACACGTCTTGACCGACACCGGCCGACCCCTTCCAGAGCGTCTCGCCGAAGCGTTCGACCAGTGGGCGGGCCGATATATCGGCCCGCTGACGCGCGATGTCTCAGTGGTCATTGAGGACAACCCCGACCTCCTCGGAGAGATCGCCGAGACCACGCCGCGACGTTTCGAGGAACTGATCACACAAGCGATCGCCGTCGAGTCAGGACGAGAGGCGGCCCCCCCTGTCGCCCAGACGATGATCAGCGCATCGATCGGCCTCAAGCATCAGGCAGCATCACGGGAGTTCTACCTCGAACGACTGAAGGTCGCCATCGATCTCCTGGTGCGCTGAAGACGCTTACCGAAGCCGCGGGAGAGAGCCCGGCCGCCTCGTAGGCCCGCGGTCCCTCGGACGGCGACGGCAGAGCCGCCCGTGGAGGCCGAATCGGCCGACTCGGCAGGTCCGCCCACCCGGCCAGAACTGGCACCGATCCCCCGTCACCCGACGATCCGCGATGGCGTCCCGCCGGGTGGTGTAGCCGATCAAGGAGCCGGAATCCGCAGGTCGGGGACAGTGGCTCCGCCGGACCGGGTGTGCAACTCGCCTCAACAGGGTGCCTCGTGGGCTGCCGCCTCTCCGAAGATCGTCAGGGGCCTCGTACCGGAACGCGTAACGCTTGATCCCCGACACCACGACGCGGGACACGACCCGATCCTCCGGCACCCAGAACGTACGCCAACCCGGCACGCTTCCACCCCTGTTCGATCCGCTTCAACACGTCGACGCAACAGGGAAGACGACGCAGGCGATCAGCTCGTCTCGCTGACTGAGAACGCATCAGCCCTGGGTGGCCACCACGTACTCGTAGTCACGCCCCGAACTCCGCTCAACCAGTTCCGCGATCGCCGAGGCGATCCGCGCGCCTCCCGCGACGGGAACGCTGCCTCCTTCGCAGAAGTCGTTCTGCACATCCACGACGATCAAGCCATGGCTCATCACGCACACCTTTCAGAACTGTGGAACACAGAAAGGACCACGGCGGAAACCTGAACCGGCCCGAGGCGCGGGCTCCGCTCGCCCTACGCCACCGGGGTGCAGGAGACGACGGTGTCCGCGCCCAAAGTCCATTCCCTTGGTCATTGCCCAGGTTCACAGGCCACCACCTGCCCAGTGCGGTTGACGCGGCCTGCGCCAGCCACCCGGACCAGCAGGTTCAGCAGGATCGATGCACGACGCCGACGGTGTCGGGACTCCATCGACAAAGGGGCGAGAAGGTCGAGGTGCCCATCGCGCGCAAGGCGATTGGGTGATGGCAGAGCCAGGGCTGGGTCGCATGCGATCCGACGATCGGCATCGAGCGGCGGCCGGCCCCGCCGGACCGCACCAAGGCCCTCGCGGAGAACCAGACCGCCGCCCTGTGGCGTCTGGACGTCGCACTGCGGGAAAAGACGTTCTGGCGGGGCGATTGAGTGGATTCGCTGTCAGTCAGGCACCGCCAGTTGCTGCCCGCCGCACCCATGGCCCGCTGTTCCTCACCGGCCGCCAGGCCCCGGCCGGGACGGCAACGCTCGACGTACAGCACGCCCCTGGCAGGGGCCGTGCTGGGTATGGGTCAGGGGGTGGTGCAGGTGCCGCTGATGTACCGCCACTTCTGGTCCAGTGCACTGTCCTTGAGCGCCTGCTTGAGCGTGTCCTCCACAGCCTTTTGACACGTGGGAGACATCTTCTGGTCGCTCAGAGTGTTTGCCAGGCCGACCGCGGCGATGGAGACGGTGCCGGTCTGGGCCTGGATGTTCTGACCGGCGAACGGTGTGGTCAGAACACCCTGGTTGTCGATACGCATAGCCGGCTTGTTGCTGTCCGACACGATCGTTCCGCGGCCCCACAGCTGAGCGTACTTACCCGTCAGCTTGTCGCAGAGTTCGTCCAATTGCTTTCGCTGCTTACTGCTGGCCGGCGTGAGCTTGGGATCCGGCTGCGGTGCTACATCCACCGTGATGTTGTTCGGCATTTCAGGCTCCTCCCACCTGTCGCGGACGGCCGTTCAGCGTCGTGCCGCCGTCCGACGTATAGCTGCTCTCAGCGCAGCACGCTTACGCCGGAGAGCAGGTCCTCGATCGTGTGAAGCTATGCAGGGCCGCAGCGCTGGCCAGCCCGACATTTGCATGAGGAGGGTGAACGTGCGCGCCCGACACCCGTGATTTTCGCGGGGCCGAAGCCGGCGGGGGCTCGGGGTGCGTCCACCGCCCCCACCAGCGTTGCCGTGCAAGCGCCTGGGCCGACTCCGACATGGGCTTGCCTCCCGGGCGATGAGGAGTTCCTTAACCAAAGTCCTGAGAAGGCACCGCTGGCCTACCGTCCATCGACCGCCACCCCCTATTCGCCGATACCACCACACCTGTCGCACCGCGTACCCTCGGCCAGACCACGCTGAGCTGCACCAAAGCCCAGTCCCTCACTCATGCGACGGTTCCACCCCCAGAGAAACCGCCGTGCCCCAGGTGCCGCGCTCACGCCGAAGCCCGGCGAACCAAGCCACGAGACGCCACGACGCTGAGGTTGCTGGGGACAGGCCAACAGCGGCTGTGGGGCCTCGACGCTCTGTCCTGCGCTGGGGTGCCATGTCGTTTGAGGGCGCTGGCCCACACGGCCCTCGTCTGCTGCGTAACGCCCCCGCCCTCTGCTGCACTTCGGCCACCGCGCCCGCAACGTCACCGCTGCCCTCCCTACACCGTCGAGAACGGCGAGCCGGCAAAGCAAGACCGCATCGAACACCACGCACCGGGCCCATCCCCGGACGCAGAAACCCCCGCCGGAGCCAGCCGACGGGGGGTCCTCACCTCTCACCTGCTATCACACGCGTCTCACCATCAGCATCGACGCTCCTGGACCACAAGGGCCTGACCTGCGCCTACGCTCCTGACCTGGACCGCACGAGACGCGATCTACAACCTGTGCCATGTGGTACCCAACGCGGCGCCCAGTACGAGTACGGGGGCGTCGTCGGGTCCGTCGATCCGGTGTTGCAGGGTCTTCTCGCTCACCCGCCCACGCTACCGACTCTCTGACGCGGTCCTGACGCCCGGGTCAGGAAGAGCCCTCGGAGTGCGGCCGCCGACCACGCCCGAAGCGGGGTACGCGCAGGTCAGAGCCTCACCGTGGAGAGGACGCAGACGACCGCGTGGCCCGGCTCGGCGTAGCTCACCAAGATCCGCTGGTACGGACGCGGGTGCCTTGCTCGTGATCAGGACCGGCGCCTTCCGGCCCGGAGAAAGCGGCATTGCATGGTGCGCGCCGGCGCTGCCGCCTCGGCAGCGAAAGCCGATAACACTCTGTCCGCCGCCGTAAGGCATCGCCGACACAGGTAAGCAAGTGCGTAGTTCTACGGTTCAGGCTTCCCCGGGACAGAGGTTCACTCGTCGAGAGAGCACATTGCACTCGTCGTCTCCCCCACCTGTCCCGGAGGTGCCCTGGGTGAATTCCGCGGATGGCGTGCTGCGGTGGTGACCTGTCTGTACCGCGAGTGGATACCGAACCTTGAGCGACAACAGGACTGGAAATCAAGGATGCTGACTGCTGGTTCGAGATTGCGCACCGGCGCTGGAGTACTCATGGCCTCTATAGGGGCAATAGGACTCACGGCGCTCCCCCCGGCGACAATTGCCCACGCCGACAGCTACGAGAGCATCGGGCTGTACTGGGGTGGTAGCTACTCCCTCGTACCCGACGCTGATGGCGGAACCTTTCGCCTGATGAGCAAATCAAAAGCGAACCAGTGCCTCACTGCGGACGACGGTGACTTCCTCGCCGACACTCCTTGTGACAGCACAAGCCACTGGAATCTCCAGCCCAACGCGGCAGGCGATAAATGGCTGGTCCGGCACACCGGCGACAACAAGTGCATGATCGGGAGCGGTTTCGCCCTCACCGACTGCAACAACAGCGAAGTGGACGCCTTCAATTTCACGAGTTCCACCCTCCCGAAGCAGCTGACGCTGAGCAGGAAAGCGGCAAGAGGCCTGGGCGAAAATCACGTCACGATCTGCAATCACGGGGGCTACGTGGCGCGAGCAGTGATCGACTACAAGGTGCAAACCGATCCCGACAGTGACAGCGGGACGAGCGGCCGCAGAGTCATTCCTTCCTTCCCGGCCGGCCAATGCCGGACCGAGACCCTTCCCGCCGGCCGGGTTTTCGGAAACGTGGAGCTTCGCAGGTTCACCTTCTGGTACACGGGAAACTACGCGTTCTACGACGGCGACGCCGGTTCCTACGGCGGCAGCTCCAACGACCAGCTCACCGCCAACTGGGCCTTCACAGGTGACCACATCGACGGTACGTACAACACGACCGGAACAACCTGCACCTCGGATTCCGACTTCGCGCCGACCAGCAGCAATCAGGCAGCCACGCAGAAGAAGGATGGTGCGACAGCCTGCACAGGCGTCAATCCTGCCAAGTTCACTTCCGACATCCTCGCCCAGGTCTTCAGCAAGGTCTTCCCCATGCTCCTGAACTTGGTCTTCAGCTGAGCAACGCGCGCTCAGCAGCCGGCGGCGTCCGCTGCTCCCCGTCGACGGGGCCGGGTCAGCTTGTCGCGACCCGGCCCTGGCGGCAGGAACGGGCGGCAGCCTACGGACCGGAGGAGGAGCGGCGACCATCGCGGTCGGACGCTCGTGCCGGAACCAGAACCGGCTCCGGTACCGAACCGCAACCGGAACCCCGTCCCGAGGCCCTCACCCTCACCCGGACAAACCGGGAGCAATCCGATCCGGCACCGGCCACGGTACCGACCCCGGCACCGGCCCCGGTCAGAACTTCACGGTCGAGACGGTGTGGACGACGGGATGCCCCGGCTCGTCGTAGTTGACCATGATCCGCTGGTACGGGTGCGGGTCCCGGCCCGTGGTCGTCGTACCGGCCCACGGCACGTCGATGCTGAAGTCCCAGCCGACCTTCGACGCCTGGTCGGGCGAGATCGTCTTCTGGTTCTTCTTGAGGGCGGCGGTGCTGGTGCCGACGGCGTTGAGGTAGTGCTCGAGGCCCCACTTGTTGGTCCTGAACTGCACGAACAGTGAGCTGGTCTGCCAGGAGTTGGTCTCGTAGTAGTAGACCGGGGTGGAGCCGATCGGCACCGGGACGTTGTAGATCCGCTGCTGGACCTTGGAGGGGAAGGCGTTGGTCAGGCCGGTGGCGGCGGCCTCGGCCTCCTTGCCCTCGCCGCTGTCCCGGCTCTGCTCGGCGGAGATGACGATATAGCCGGCCGGGATCGCGATCAGCAGGAAGACGATCAGCGCCATCAGCACGGGGCGGCGGCGCTTGACGCGGGGCGGCGTAGCGGGGTGCGGATCGTCGTGCACGGTGTGCAGGTCGGTGTCGGTCATCGTCGGCCCGCCCGTTCGTAGCGTTCGTAGCGCTCCACGCGGCGCCGGTTGGCGCGCCGGAAGCGGCGGGCCACCAGGCGGGCGAGGTCGGCGGCGCCGACCATACCGGCCTCCGGGCCCAGCTGGGCCTTGGTGATGGTGGCTTCGGGGCGGTAGCCGCGGCCGGTGAGATGGCGCCGGAAGGCGTCCCTGGCCGGGCCGATCAGCAGGTCGTCGGCGGCGCTGACACCGCCGCCGATGACGAAGCAGGACGGGTCGAGGGCGGCGGCGAGGTTGGCGATACCGACGCCGAGCCACTGGCCGATGTCCTGGAGGAGCTCGACGCACATTGCGTCGCCCTCCCGGGCCAGCTCGGTGATCAGCGGTCCGGTGATGTCGCCGATGCGCCCGCCGACCCGCTCGATGATGTTGTACGCGACCGGCGAGTCGGCCACGGCCAGCTCGCGGGCCTCGCGCACCAGGGCGTTGCCGGAGCTGTACTGCTCCCAGCAGCCGCGGTTGCCGCACGGGCAGCGGTGGCCGCCGGGGACGACCTGCATATGGCCGAATTCACCGGCCACGCCGTACTTGCCGCGCTTGACCGCGCCGTCCTCCAGGATCGCGCCGCCGATGCCGGTGCCGAGGGTGATCATGACGAGGTGGTCCTCGCCGCGGCCGGCGCCGAAGCGCCACTCCGCCCACGCGGCGGTGTTGGCGTCGTTGTCGACCATGACCGGGACCGCGAGACGGCCGGCGAGGCGGTCGCGCAGCGGTTCGTTGCGCCAGTTCAGATGCGGCGCGAACAGCACCTTGCTGCGGTCCGCGTCGACCCAGCCGGCCGCGCCGATGCCGACCGCATGGACGTCGTGCCGGTCGGAGAGGTCGAGCACCAGCTCGGTGATGGTGTCCTCGACGACCCTGGGGCTCTTGGACTTGTCCGGCGTCTCGGTGCGGACCTTCTCCAGGATGGTGCCGTCGGCGTCGACGACACCCGCCATGACCTTGGTGCCGCCGATGTCGATACCGACGGTGGGCACCCGTGGGGCGGTCAGATGCGAGCGCCGCTCACGGGTGCCGACCGTGCGCAGCACGGTGGCTCTGGCGGATCCCCGGTGCACCCGGTCCCGGTACATGCTCATCGACCCACCTCTTCGCCGTTGCTCCCCCATTGCCTGAGGGGCGCGGGTGGTACCCCCATGCGGCGGCTGCGTGCTCGCAAGAGTCGTCTCGTCCCTGCGGGTCTCGGGAGGCCGGGGCCTCGATGTGCGGGTTCGGTGCGATTGTGCATCACCGACGGCGTCCGGCGCACCGCGACGGGGAGTAACGCACCCCGCGCGGCCCGTGGGCCTGCGCGGGGTGCGGGGATGATCACTCGGGCCGGTGACCGCCGGGGAATTCCGGGGTCGCGGTCCGGGCCAGCTCATGGCTGAGCTGTTCCAGCTCGCTGCCGCCCGCCATTTGACGGGTCAGCTCCTCCAGCGCGATCTCCGATTTGGCGTGGCTGCCGGCCATCGTGCCGCGTTTGAGGAGGACGAAGCGGTCGCCGACGAGATAGGCGTGGTGCGGGTTGTGGGTGATCAACACCACGCCGAGCCCGGCGTCCCGCGCGGCCGCGACGTACTTGAGGACGACGCCGGACTGCTTGACACCCAGTGCCGCCGTCGGCTCGTCCAGGACGAGGACCTTGGCCCCGAAGTAGACGGCGCGGGCGATGGCGACACACTGCCGTTCGCCGCCCGACAGGGTGCCGATGGGCTGGTCGACGTCGCGCAGGTCGATGCCCATCCGCAGCAGCTCGCTGCGGGTGGTCTCGCGCATCGTCTTGACGTCGAGCCGCTTGAAGGGGCCCACGCCGGTGGTGGGCTCGGAGCCGAGGAAGAAGTTCCGCCACACCGGCATGAGGGGGACGACAGCCAGGTCCTGGTAGACGGTGGCGATGCCGCGGTCCAGGGCCTCGCGCGGGGAGGAGAGGGAGGCTTCCTCGCCGTCGATGGTGAAGGATCCCGCGTCGTGCCGGTGCAGCCCTGCGATGATCTTGATGAGGGTGGATTTGCCGGCGCCGTTGTCGCCGAGCACACAGGAGATCTCCCCGGCGTGCACCTCCAGGGACACGCCTTCCAGTGCCCGGACATTGCCGTAGTACTTGCTGACGTCTCTCAGCTCGACCAGCGCTGTCATGCCTTTTCCTCCGCCCGCTTGCGGACCCATGCGTTCAGGAGTGTGGCGAGCAGCAGCATCGCGCCGAGGAAGAACTTGTACCAGTCCGGATTCCACTGCGCGTAGACGATGCCCTTGCTGGCCATGCCGAAGATGAAGGCGCCGACGGCGGCACCGATCGCCGAGCCGAAGCCGCCGGTCATCAGACAGCCGCCGACCGCCGCGGCGATGATGTAGAGGAATTCGTTGCCCACGCCGTCGCCGGACTGGATCGCGTCGTACGAGAACAGCAGGTGCTGGCCGGAGACCCAGGCGGCGAAGGCGACGCCCATGTAGAGGCCGATCTTGGTCTTGGCGACCGGGACGCCGACCGCCCGCGCGGCGTCGGCGTTGCCGCCGACCGCGAAGATCCAGTTGCCGACGCGGGTGCGCAGCAGGATCCAGGTGGCGACGGCGACCAGCACGATCCACCACAGGATGGTGACCTGGATGTCGACGCTGCCGAGGGTCAGATGCGAGGCGAAGAGCGTATGGGCCGATTCGAAGCCCTCCATGTCGGCGATGGATTTCGTCGAGACGGTGCCGCTGATCAGTTTGGTGAAGCCGAGGTTGAGGCCGGTCAGCATGAAGAAGGTGCCCAGCGTGATGATGAAGCTGGGCAGTTTGGTACGGGTCAGCAGCAGCCCGTTGAAGGCCCCGATGGCCAGGGTGACCAGCAAGGACACCCCGACCCCCACCCAGGTGTTAGCCGTCATCTGGTAGCTGAACATCGAGGAGATCAGCGCCGAGCTGACGACCATGACGCCGGCCGAGAGATCGAATTCCCCGCCGATCATCAGCAGCGCCACCGGCACGGCCATGATCCCGATCGTCGAGGACGCGTAGAGCACGGTGGAGAGGCTGGAGGCCCGCAGGAACGGTTCGGCGACGATCGAGAAGAACACGAAGACCGCGGCGGCGCCGACGACCGACCCCAGTTCGGGGCGGCCCATCAGCCGGCGCCCCAGGGAGCGGTGCAGCAGCCGTTCGTCGCCGTTGCTCTTGGCCGGCGGTCCCGCGGGCTCCCGCGGCGCCGCGTCGGTGTGGCTCATCGGGTCCCCCGCTTCGTGTAGTCCTCCAGCGCGGCGGCGTCCTTCTTGGTGATCACCTGGGGTCCGGTGAGCACCGGCTTTCCGCCGCCGAGGACATCGGAGTTGTACTTGTAGAGCCACAGCAGGTCGACCGCCTCGTAACCCTGGAGGTAGGGCTGCTGGTCGACGGCGAAGCCGAGGGTGCCGTCCTTGAGACCGGTCGCGACCTGGGCGTTGAGGTCGAAGGTGTCGATCTCGGCCTTGCTGCCTGCCTGCTCCTTGGCCTTGACGGCGGTGGGGGCGAACGGGGCGCCGAGCGTGACGACGGCGTCGATGGAGCTGTCCGCCTGGAGCTTGGACTCGATGGACGACTGCACATCGGGCATGTTGGTGCCCTCGACATACAGCTTTTGCAGATCGCCCTTGAAGGTCTTCTTCGCGCCGTCGCAGCGCTGCTCATGGCCGACGTTGCCCTGCTCGTGCAGGATGCACAGGGCCTTCTTGCGGCCGCGCTTGTTCAGCTCCTCGCCGACCGCCTCGCCGGCCACCGTCTCGTCCTGCCCGATGTGACTGAGCGCCCCGAAGGCCTTGGACTCCTCGGCGCCGGAGTTCACCGTGATCACCGGGATACCGGCCTTCTCGGCCTTGGCGACCACGTCCTTCATGGCATTGGGCTTGGCGAGCGAGACGATCAGCCCGTCGACCTTCTGGTCGATATAGGACTGCACCAGCTGGCTCTGCCGCTGGGCCTCCTTGTCGTGCCCGTAGACGAACTTGATGTTGTCCTTGACGGCGGCCTGCTGGGCGCCGTTCTGGACGATGTCCCAGAAGGTGTCGCCGTCTCCCGAGTGGGTGACCATCGCGAACGTCCACCTGGGGGTGTTCACCGCGGCCTTGCCGCCGGCGGCCTTGGCGGCGCGCTCCTGCTCGGCGCGCAGACCTCCGGTGCTGCTGCACCCCGCCAGGGAGGCGCCGAGCGCCGCCGCCAGCACGGCGCTGACGACGCGTCCCCTTCTTCGAACCCGTGCCACGAGGACTCGCCCTTCCCGCTGATGTTGCCGTGTCGGCTGCGTTGGTTGTATTCGCTGTCCGGACCGGCCGGTCCGTGCGCGGGCGGTGTCCTGCACCGCCTCCGGCGCCGGTCGGCCGGGCCCAACCGGCCAAGTATCCGTTACCGGTGATCTGTCCCGGTTCATCGGGTCCCGTCTTCCCTGTGGCTTCACCGGGTGCCTCGCCCGGTGTATTCGGTCAGCTTCGGTACGTCCTTCTCGGTGACCAGCGCGGGCCCGGTGAGCACCGGCTTTCCGCCACCGAGCACATCGGCGTTGGCCTTGTGGAGCCAGAGCAGATCCACCGCCTCGTAACCCTGGAGGTAGGGCTGCTGGTCGACGGCGAAGGTGACGTCCTTGGCCTTGAGCAGCTTGACGACGGCGGAGTTCAGATCGAAGGTCGCGATCCGGGCCCCGCTGCCCGCCTCCTCCTTGGCCTTGACGGAGATCGCCGCCATCGGCGCGCCGAGCGTGACGATCGCGTCGAGGGACTTGTCCGACTGGAGCTTGGCCTCGACCGAGGACTGCGAGGCCGGTGCGTTGGTGCCGTCGACATCGAGGTTCTCGACGGGCCCGTGGAAGGCCTTGCGGACGCCGGCGCAGCGGTCCTCCAGCGACACATTGCCCTGCTCGTGGACGACGCAGAGGACCTTCTTCGCATGCCGGTGATTGAGCTCCTCGCCGACCGCGCGCCCGGCCACCGACTCGTCCTGCCCGATATGCGTCAGCGCCCCGTATGCACGGGAGAACTCGCCGCCGGAGTTCACGGTGATGACCGGGATGCCCTGCGCCACGGCCTTGCGGACGGCCGCCTTGACGGCCTGCGGCTTGGCGAGGGTGACGATCAGCCCGTCCACCTTCTGGTCGATGTACGACTGGATCAGCGCGGCCTGCTGGGCGCCCTCCTTGTCATGGGCGTACAGGAACTTCACGTTGTCCTTGGCGGCCGCCTGCTCGGCACCGTTCTGCACGATGTCCCAGAAGGTGTCGCCGTCGCCGGAGTGGCTGACCATGCCGATGGTCATGCGCGGGGTGCCGGCGCCCTTGCCGGATCCACCGCCCGCACCGTCGGCGTCCTCACCGCCGGTGGCACTGCATCCACCGGCCAGCGCGACGGTCGCCAGTAAAGCGGCGGCGCGGCGCACCGCGACGCTGCGGACAGTGAGGGGACCAGCCGTACGCACGCCGATCATCGTGGGACCGCCTTTTCTCCCGGCCGCCGGAATGCGGCTGGAGGAGTTTGTAACGGCGCGCGCGGAGCCACGTCAATGGTTTGTCAGAACATTCTGACGAGGAGGCGCCGCGCCGGTATGTCATAACCGGGCATTGAGGGTGATACCGCTCCGCCCGCTCGGGCCCGGGGCGGCGAATCGACCGGTCCGGGGGCGGCATCAGGGACGTGCGGGGGCATGCACGGGCACGCATGGACGGGCACGGGCAGGCAGGCGCAGGAGGGCCGGGGCCCGGCGTTGCGCACTCGGGGCGCTACGGGGCCCATGCCGCGCTCAGGGCCGGCGGGCAGGCAGTCCGGCCGCCCCCTCCCCGCTCAGGCCAGGGGATGGGAGTCCGGCCGCCCCTCCCCGCTCAGGGGCTCAGGGCCGTACCAGCAGCTGGAACTCGAAGGCGTAACGGGAAGCGCGATAGACGTGCGAGCCGAACTCGACCGCGCGCCCGGTGTCATCGAATGTCGTCCGCTGCATCGTGAGCAGCGGAGCGCCCTCGGGCTCGTCGAGGCGCTCGCCCTCCTCAGCGGTCGCGGCGCGCGCACCGACGGCCTGACGGGCGCTGTGCAGGGTGATGCCGGCCGACCGCATCAGGCGGTACAGACCGGTCTCCTCCAGCGCGGCGGTCTCCAGCTTCAGCAGCCCCACGGGGAGGTGATTGCGCAGATGGGCGACGGGCTCGCCGTGCGTCAGCCGCAGCCGCTCGACCAGCGCGACCTCGTCCCCCTCGGCGATTCCCAGCGCGGCGGCGACCTCGGCGTCGGCCGTGGTGGTGGTGTTGAGCAGCACGCGGGTGGCCGGCTTCTGTCCGGCCGCCTCCAGGTCGTCGTAGAGGCTGCTCAGCTCCAGCGGGCGCTTGACCTGGCTGTGGACGACCTGGGTGCCGATGCCGCGACGGCGCACCAGCAGCCCCTTGTCGACCAGCGACTGGATCGCCTGCCGCACCGTCGGCCGGGACAGGCCGAGCCGGCCGGCGAGCTCGATCTCGTTGCCGAGCAGGCTGCCGGGAGCCAGCTTGCCGTGCTCGATCGCGGCCTCCAGCTGCTGGGACAGCTGGAAATACAGCGGGACCGGACTGCTCCGGTCCACGCTGAACTGGACGGGGCTCTCGGCGCCCAGGGCATCTTCTGTTTCGCGTTTCCCCACGCTCGCGAGCGTATCCGTCCGGGCAGATGACGGGAAGTCCGGAGGTCACATTGTCCGGACAAGGGCAGGTGGAGGGGGCGGCCTCCTGGCTCGTAGCGGGGCCGGGGCGGCCCCGGGGGAGCTCAGGTGCCCCGGGGCAGGAGCCAGGTGGCCCCGGGGCGGAAGCCCAGGTGGCTCCGGAACGGCCACTTCCGGCGCCGCGGCTGGCACACTGCCCTCGTCGGTCACATCCACCGGAGCGGGTGCACCTCCGCCGGTTCGCCCCGACAGCGGGAGGACGGGATGCGGGTGAAGCCGTTCCAGCGCGAACCACCGCCCCCTCCCCGAGGAGTCACCCGTCATGCGCGTACGCCGTGTCGTTCCCGACATCCAGTCCGACGACCTGGAGGAAACCCGCACGTTCTACGGTCTGCTGGGGCTCGAGGAAGTCATGAACCTGGGCTGGATCATGACTCTGGCGTCCCCCAGCAACCCCACCGCGCAGCTCATTTTCATGACGCATGACAAAACCGCCCCGGTCACCCCCGACATGAGCATCGAGGTCGACGACGTGGACGCGGCCTACGCAGCCGTACTGGCCGGCGGCGCGCAGATCGTCCGGCCGCTCCAGGACGAGGAGTGGGGCGTCCGCCGCTTCTTCGTCAAGGACCCGAACGGCCGGATCGTCAATGTCGTCGGGCATCAGGCGTCACACCGCGAGACCGGCACCGAGACCGGCGCGAGCAGCGACGGCTGAAGCGCCCGGGTCCCGACTACCCGTCACCGTTGCCGCCCGCCGGCCCGTTGAGGGGCAGTACCGTCCCCTGCGCCACCGCGCACACGCTCTCCTCCCCCTCCGCGCCGATCACCGTCAGATCGCAGCGGCACACGGCCTGCCGGCGCCCGGCCTGGACGACCTCGGCGCGGGCGCGCAGCGTACGGCCGACGGCCGGGCGCAGGTACTGGATGGAGAAGCCGCCGGTGACGATGGCCGGGCCCAGGGCCGTGGCCGCGGCGAAGGTAAGGGTGTTGTCGGCGGCGTACGACAACACTCCGCCGTGCACGAAACCGTGCTGTTGCAGGAGTTCCTCGCGGATATCGATCTCCAGGGTCGCCGCACCGTGCCCGAACTCGGTGATCCGCGCCTGCACCAGCCTGCTGAACGGCTGTGCGTCCAGCGCCTTTTGCGCCGACGCAAGATCGAGCACCGCGCTCACCGCACCCTCCCGCACCGCGCTCTCCCGCACCGTCCCGGCCATCTCGCCACCCGCCTCTCGCCCGTACCTCCGAAGCCTGACCGATAGGAGAGCCAGCTCTCCAAAACGACACGGCTCCAAACGGTCCGCTACTTCATCCAGGCGTCCTCGTACGTGCGGTACGTCCCGTCATGGGTGGCCAGGTGCACCCACTGGTCCACATACGCCTTGAACTCGTTGTCGCCGCGGGGCAGGGCGTAGGCCTTCTCGGAGAAGGAGAAGGGCTTGTCCGGGTGGAGTGCGCAGAGTTCGGGGTGGATCTTGGCCTGGTAGCGGGTCTCACTGGCATCGGTCATCATCACGTCCGCCCGGCCCGCGATGATCTCGTCGAAGATCGTCGTGTTGTCCGGGTGGACCGTGATGGTGGCCTGCTTGAGGTGGGCGCGGGCGAATTCCTCGTTGGTCCCGCCGGGGTTGACGATGACCTTCGTTCCGGGCCGGTCGATCTGCCGCAGGGTCTGGTACGTGTCCTTGTCCGCACAGCGCACGATGGGCGTCTTGCCGTCGGTGCGGGTGGGCTCGCTGAAGTAGACGGAACGGGCGCGCGGGAGGGTGACCGAGACGCCGCCCATGGCGATGTCGCAGCGGCCGGCCGAGAGGTCGCCGACGAGCCCGGCCCAGGTCGTGGCCACGTAACGGGGTGTGGCATCGAGGCTCTTGGCGAGATTCTCGGCCATCTTGATGTCCACACCGCTGTAGGTGCCGGTCTTGGGGTCGCGGTGGCTGAAGGGGCGGTAGTCGCCGGTGGTGCAGACCCGCAGCACCCCGCGCCGGGGGACGGTGTCGAGGGCCGACGCTTTCCCGCGGGCCGTGGGCGTGGCGCCCCCTCTCGCGGCGGGTGCGTCCGACGCCGCCGGGGCGGCGGCGGTGACGGCGAGCAGACAGGCAAGGGCGGAGAGGGTGGCGACGCGCTTCATGACGGCTCCTGTGACTCCGGTACGCGGCAGCGTGATCACATGATCGAAGCGCTCAGAGTGGCAGAGCCCGTGGTTCAGGTGAACCCCTTGACCGGCCAGTGGGACGGTGGAGGGGCGGAGGGCTGCGGCAGCGGCGCGCCGACGAGCCGGCGAACCGTCAGTCCTCGTACAGGTCCGCGGTGCCCCTGGTCGTCGGGCGGTGGGGAGCGGCTTCGTCGAGTCGGCTGAGGAGGTCGGCGGCGCGCTTGGCAACGGTGTCACGGTCGCCCTCGGAAAGCGCCGCCCCCATGCCCACGGCAACGGCCCCCGCTGCGATCCATTCCGGCGCGCTGTCGACCGTCACCCCGCCCGTCGGCAGCAGCGGCGCCTGCGGAAGCGAGGCACGGACCTCCGCCAGCCAGGACGGATCGTGCGCCGAGGCGGGGAACAGCTTGAGCGCGTCCGCACCGAGTTCGAGCGCACGGACCATCTCGGTGGGCGTCGACACCCCGGGGAAGACCGGGATGCCATAGCGGTGGCCGGTACGGATGACCTCGGCGTCAAGGCTCGGCGAGACGAGGTAGCGGGCGCCCGCGTCGACCGCCATGCGCGCCGATACCGCGTCAAGGACTGTGCCCGCACCGATGATGGCGTCGTCACCCAGCTCACGGGTGAGAGTCGTGACCGCCTCCAGGGCGAAGGGGGTGGTGAGGGATATCTCCAGGCTGGTGATGCCGGCTGACAGCAGGGTGTCGGCCGTGGCGCTCGCCTCGTCATAGGTTCTGCTACGGACGATGGCGAAAACCCGCTGCGCCAGAGCGGCCCGGGTGATCTCCCAGCGATACACGGCAGTTCGCCGTCCTTCCTTGTCTCCAACGCTCCATGCCGGCTCGCCGTGCCCCACGGCGGATACGGCACTTTCCGGGGCGGGCCGCAGCAGCTGACCGCAGATGGTCTTTTTCCGCTGATGCCCGCCCGCTCCTCGTTTCTGTCGAAACGCTACCGGCAGCCACTGACAATCCTCTCGCGGGGGTGCGCCCTGTGCGCCCCTTCTGCCAAGAATGGGGAGAAGAGGGAGGTGGGA
>NZ_JAMJFM010000028.1:0-123009 GCF_023544705.1 Streptomyces sp. MCA2 | reverse complement strand
GGCGCCGACCGAGGCGGTGGCGGCGAGCGAGGCGTCGATCACCGAGCGCAGCGCGTCGGACTGCCAAGGGGCGTTCAGGAACTGGAAGTTGAAGGCCTGGTGGAGCTCGTCCGGGCGGACGTAGAGGGCGAGCCGCTCGGCGGTGGGTGCCCAGGCCTCGGCGACGCCGATCACCTGCTTGCCGCGGGCGTCGCCGTAGCCGTCCAGCAGCCGGCGCCAGGCGCGGTGGATGGCGTGCACCCCGTCCTGGTCGAAGAACGGCAGCACCTGGGCGCCGATCAGCTGGGCCTGGGCGCCGTGGCCGATGTCCGGCAGGCCGGGCGCCTTGATCATGCCGTGGGCGACATCGACCCGGAAGCCGTCCACCCCGAGGTCGAGCCAGAAGCGCATGATGGCCTCGAACTCGGCGTGCACCTCCGGGTTGTCCCAGTTCAGATCGGGCTGCTCGGGGGCGAAGAGGTGCAGATACCAGTCGCCGCGGTCGGTACGGGTCCAGGCCGGGCCGCCGAAGACCGACTCCCAGTCGTTGGGCGGGAGTTCGCCGCTCTCGCCCTTGCCGGGGCGGAAGAGGTAGCGCTGCCGGGCGAGCTCGGGGTCCTGGAACCAGGGGTGCCGGTCGGAGGTGTGGTTGGGGACGATGTCGACGATCACCCGCAGGCCCAGGTCATGGGCGGCGCGGATCAGCTCGTCGGCGTCCTGGAGGGTGCCGAAGAGCGGGTCGACGGCGCGGTAGTCGGCGACGTCATAGCCGCCGTCGGCCTGCGGTGAGGCATAGAACGGGGTGAGCCAGACGGCGTCCACCCCCAGGTCCTTGAGGTAGGGCAGCCGCTCGCGGGCCCCGCGCAGATCGCCGATGCCGTCGCCGTCGCTGTCGGCGAAGGAGCGCACGTACACCTGGTAGATGACGGCGTCGCGCCACCACCCCGGACCTCGGCCCGTTCCGGGGGCCTGGGGGGCGGGGCTGGGGGAAGTGAGCTCCTGGGTCATCTGCCGTCCCTGTCGAGGTCAAGAGGCGTCGGTGCCTTCACGGAATCAACGCTCGGACGGGCGCGGGGTGACGGTGGCGAGGGCGTCCGGAGGGTCCCGTTCCAGCCATCTCGTTGCAATTCGTTCCCACAGTCTTGCAGAAAATTGCCGCAAGGTCTTTCGGTTTGTTTTCAGCGCTGTTACGTTCCTGACCGCCATCTGAGGCATTTCCCTAAGGAGTTCACATGCGGCGTGGCATACGGGGCGTAACGGCCACCGCGCTGGTAGCGGGCCTGGCACTGGCGGCGACGGCGTGCGGCGGAGGTGACAGCAGCGGCGGCGCCGGCTCCGGGGGCGAACTGTCCGGAACCGTTACCTTCTGGGACACCTCCAACGACGCCGAGAAGGCGACGTACCGCAAGCTTGCCGAAGGTTTCCAGAAGGAGCACCCGAAGGTCCACGTCAAATATGTGAACGTGCCGTTCGGCGACGCCAACGCCAAGTTCAAGAACGCGGCCGGCGGCAACTCCGGCGCCCCCGACGTGATGCGCACCGAGGTCGCCTGGGTCGCCGACTTCGCCAACCTCGGCTATCTCGCCCCCCTCGACGGCACCCCCGCCCTCGACAAGACCGACGACTACCTGCCGCAGGCCGTCGGCTCCACGAAATTCAAGGGCAAGACCTACGCCGCACCCCAGGTCATCGACACCCTGGCCCTCTTCTACAACAAGAAGCTCCTCAAGGACGCCGGCGTCGAGGTGCCCGGGAACTTCGCCGAGCTGGCCACCGCCGCCAAGAAGATCAAGGCCAAGACAGGCGCCACCGCCCTCTATCTGCGAGGCGACGACCCCTACTGGTTCCTGCCCTACCTCTACGGCGAGGGCGGCAACATGGTCGACGCCCGCGACAAGGTCGTGGAGATCGACGACGGCGCCGGCGTCAAGGCGTTCAAGACCATCAAGAGCCTGGTCGACTCCAAGGCCGCGGTCACCGACGCCACCGACGGCCAGGAGAACCAGCTCAGGGCCCTCAAGGACGGCACGGTCGCGATGGCCGTCGACGGCCCCTGGGACATCGAGGGCGCCCGCGCCGGCAAGTCCTTCAAGGACAAGAAGAACCTCGGCGTCGCCCCCGTACCCGGCGGCAGCACCGCCCAGGGCTCCCCGCAGGGCGGCTGGAACCTCTCCGTCTACGCGGGCAGCAAGAACTTGCAGGCCTCCTACGCCTTCGTGAAGTACATGAGCTCGGCCAAGGTCCAGCAGCAGACCAACGAGCAGCTCAGCCTGCTGCCCACCCGCAAGTCCGTGTACGAGGTGCCGGCCGTCAAGAACAACGAGATGGTCAAGTTCTTCAAGCCCGCCGTCGACGGCGCCGTGCAGCGCCCCTGGATCGCCGAGGGCAACTCCCTCTTCGAGCCGATCAAGGTGCAGATGAACAAGGTGCTCACCGGCTCCGCCACGCCCGAGCAGGCCGCCAAGGCGACCGGCGACGCCTACCGGAAGCTGCTCAAGGACTACAAGTGACCTTTGCTGTACGGGTGCGCCGGGCGCTGGGCACCCACTGGTACGCATGGACGATGGTCGCCCCGGTGGTACTGGTCATCGGGGTGATCATCGGCTATCCGCTGGTGCGCGGCGTCTTCCTCTCCCTCACCGACGCCAATGAGGCGAACGTCGAGCGGAACATCGGCGTCAACCACCTCCCCGCCACCTACAAGTTCACCGGCCTGGACAATTACCAGGCGGTGCTCTCCGACAGCGTCTTCTGGGACCGCCTCGGCTGGACCGTCCTGTGGACCGTCGGCTGTGTCTCACTGACCTTCCTCATCGGCCTCGCCCTGGCGAACATGCTCAACCGCACGCTGCGCGGCCGCACCTTCTACCGCCTCGCCCTGATCCTGCCGTGGGCCATCCCCGCCTTCATCTCGGTCTTCACCTGGCGGATGCTCTACAACGAGAAGAGCGGCATCCTCAACAAGCTGCTGGCCGGCGGCGGTATCGACGCGGTTCCGTGGCTCAACGACCCGACCTGGGCCAAGCTCTCGGTCATCGCCGTCAACGTCTGGCTGGGTGTGCCCTTCATGCTGGTCGCGCTGCTCGGCGGCCTTCAGTCCATACCCGGCGAGCTGTACGAGGCTGCCGAGATGGACGGCGCAGGGCCCTGGCAGCGGTTCCGCAACATCACCGTGCCCGGACTGCGCGCGGTCAGCAGCACGGTGATCCTGCTCTCCACCATCTGGACCTTCAACATGTTCCCGGTGATCTTCCTGCTGACCCGGGGCGGCCCCGGCGACGCCACCGAGATCCTGGTGACCTACGCCTACCGGCTCTCCTTCATCGACAGCCCCCGCAACTTCTCCGAGTCCGCGGCGTGGGGCGTACTGATCCTGGTCCTGCTCTCGGTCGTCGCGGTCGTCTACCGCCGGGCGCTGCGCAAGCAGGGAGAGGTGTGGTGACCATGACCCCCAGCACGAACCCCACGAGCACGAACCCCACGAGCCCGGCACGCACACCGGGCACCACGGCGACGAGCACATCCCGCAAAAGCACGTCCCGTACGGGCACGTCCCGTACGAGCACGCCCCGGAAGCGCAACGAGCGGTCCCGCCCGGCGTCCCTGGGCCTGCACGCGGCCCTCGCCGTCGCCGCGGTCGTCGCCGTCTTCCCGCCCCTGTGGCTGCTGGTGACGTCCTTCAAACCGAAGAACGACGCCTTCTCCACCAGCATCGTCACCCACTTCACCCTCGCCAACTACACCCACGTCCTGGCCGACACCGAGTTCCTGACCTGGTTCGAGAACTCCGTGATCGTCGTCGGACTGACCACCGTCCTCGGTGTGTTCATCGCCGCCACCACCGGCTACGCCGTCAGCCGCTTCCGCTTCCCCGGTATGCGTCCGCTGATGTGGCTGCTGCTGATCACCCAGATGTTCCCGGTCGCGGTGCTGATCGTGCCGCTGTACAACCTGCTGGCGAGCCTTGGCCTGCTCAACCAGCCCGCGGGCCTGGTCATCACGTATCTGACCATCGCCGTCCCGTTCTGCGCCTGGATGATGAAGGGCTACTTCGACACCATCCCGGTGGAGATCGACGAATCGGGGCGGGTCGACGGCCTCAACCCCTTCGGCACCTTCTGGCGGCTGGTCCTGCCGCTCGCCAGACCGGGGCTGGCCGTCACCGGCTTCTACACCTTCGTCACCGCCTGGGCCGAGGTCGCCTACGCCTCCGCCTTCATGACCGGCGAGGAGAACCTGACGCTCGCGGGCGGCTTGCAGACCTTCGTCAACCAGTACACCAACGACTGGGGTTCGATGACCGCCGCCGCCGTGATCATCGCCGTGCCGGCCGCGCTCGTCTTCGCCTTCGCCCAGCGACACCTCGTAGCCGGACTGACCGCCGGCACCACCAAGGGTTGAGATGACTTCACAGCACCACAGCACTCCTGCCACCGACTGGTGGCGCGACGCGGTGATCTACCAGGTCTATCCGCGCAGCTTCGCCGACGGCAACGGCGACGGCATGGGGGACCTGGCAGGCATCCGCAGCCGGCTGCCGTACCTGCGCGACCTGGGCGTGGACGCCGTCTGGCTCAGCCCCTTCTACGCCTCGCCGCAGGCCGACGCCGGGTACGACGTCGCCGACTACCGCACCATCGACCCGATGTTCGGCACCCTGGACGACGCCGAGGCCGTCATCCGCGAGGCCCACCGGCTGGACCTGCGGATCATCGTCGACCTCGTCCCCAACCACTGCTCCGACCAGCACGAATGGTTCCGCCGCGGACTCGCCGAGGGCCCGGGTTCGGTACTGCGCGAGCGCTTCCACTTCCGCAAGGGCCGGGGCCAGAACGGCGAGGAGCCGCCCAACGACTGGGAGTCCCTCTTCGGCGGCCCCGCCTGGACCCGGGTCCCCGACGGCGAGTGGTACCTCCACCTCTTCGCCCCCGAACAGCCCGACTTCAACTGGGACCACCCCGCCGTCCAGGACGAGTTCCGCTCGATCCTGCGCTTCTGGCTGGACCTGGGCGTCGACGGCTTCCGGG
Source organism: Streptomyces sp. MCA2 (assembly GCF_023544705.1). Classification (NCBI taxonomy): domain Bacteria; kingdom Bacillati; phylum Actinomycetota; class Actinomycetes; order Kitasatosporales; family Streptomycetaceae; genus Streptomyces; species Streptomyces sp. MCA2. The sequence goes on along the minus strand of NZ_JAMJFM010000028.1, from coordinate 118,003 downwards.
TCGATGTGGCCCACGGTCTGGTCAAGGCCCCCGGCCTGCCCGACATGGGCCGGGGCGAGCAGCTGAAACTGCTCGGCAACCAGATCCTGCCGTTCTTCGACCAGGACGGCGTCCACGACATCTACCGCTCCTGGCGCACCGTCCTGGACGAGTACGACGGGGACCGGATCGCGGTCGCCGAGGCCTGGACCCCCAGCGCCGACCGCACCGCCCTCTACCTGCGCCCGGACGAGCTCCACCAGGCCTTCAACTTCCATTACCTGAGCACGGGGTGGGACGCGGCCGCCCTCCGCGAGGCGATCGACTCCTCCCTCGACGCCATGCGCCCGGTGTCGGCGCCCACCACCTGGGTGCTGTCCAACCACGACGTCGTACGCCACACCACCCGCCTCGGCGGCAGCCTCGCCCGCGCCCGCGCCGCCACCCTCCTGATGCTGGCCCTGCCCGGCTCCGCCTACCTCTACCAGGGCGAGGAACTGGGCCTGCCCGAGGTCACCGACCTGCCCGACGAGGTCCGCCAGGACCCCTCCTTCTTCCGGGACGCCGGGCAGGAGGGCCTGCGCGACGGCTGCCGGGTGCCGCTCCCGTGGAGCGGCGACGCACCCCCGTACGGCTTCGGCGACGGCGGCAGCTGGCTGCCCCAGCCCGCCGACTGGGCGCCGATGACCGTCGAGGCCCAGACCGGCGACCCCGCCTCCACCCTGGAGCTCTACCGCACCGCCCTCGGTCTGCGGCGCACCCACCCCGGCCTCGGCGCGGGCGACGCGGTCGAGTGGCTGGACGCCCCCGACGGCGTCCTGGCCTTCCGCCGCCCCGGCGGCCTGGTCTGCACGGTCAACACGACCGACGCCCCGGCCCGCCTGCCCACCCCCGGCCGGCTGCTGCTCGCCTCCCAGCAACTGGACGCCTCGGCAGGGGACTTCACCCTTCCCGCCGGCACCGCCGTCTGGTGGGAGGAGTGACCCTGACCGATCCCACCGGCACCTCGCCCACCCCCCGGCTCTCCGACATCGCCGCCCAGGCGCAGGTCAGCGAGGCGACCGTCAGCCGGGTCCTGAACGGCAAGGCGGGCGTGGCGGCGAGCACCCGGCAGCGGGTGCTCGCCGCGCTCGACGTCCTCGGCTACGAGCGCCCGGTACGGCTGCGGCGGCGCAGCGCCGGGCTGGTCGGCCTGGTCATCCCCGAACTGACCAACCCGATCTTCCCCGCCTTCGCCCAGATCATCGAGCAGTCACTCGCGGGCCACGGCTACACCCCCGTGCTCTGCACCCAGATGCCGGGCGGCGCCACCGAGGACGAACTCGTCGAACAGCTGGAGGAGCGCGGCGTCACCGGCATCGTCTTCCTCTCCGGCCTGCACGCCGACACCCGCGCCGACCCGTCCCGCTACGCCCGCCTGGCCGCGCGCGGCGTCCCCTTCGTCCTCATCAACGGCTACCACCCGCACATCGACGCGCCGTTCGTCTCACCCGACGACGGCGCGGCGGCCCGGATGGCCGTGCGCCACCTGGCCGAGCTGGGGCACGAACGGATCGGGCTCGCCGTCGGCCCGGCCCGCTATGTGCCCTCCCGCCGCAAGGCCGAGGGCTTCGCGGCGGCGCTGGGGGAGTCGTTCGGCCTGTCGAGGGGGCAGGCCGAACGGCGCACCCGGCACACGCTGTTCAGCGTGGAGGGCGGCCACGCCGCAGCCGCCGCACTGCTCGACGACGGCTGCACCGGCATCGTCTGCGGCAGCGACCTGATGGCGCTCGGCGTCGTCCGCGCGGCCCGCCAACGCGGCCTGGACGTCCCCGGCGACCTCTCGGTCGTCGGCTTCGACGACTCCCAGCTGATCGCCTTCACCGACCCGCCCCTGACCACGGTGCGCCAGCCGGTGCAGGCCATGGCCACGGCGGCGGTGGGCGCCCTGATCGAGGAGATCCACGAACGCGCCCAGGGCCGCCAGACTCCACCCCAGCGCACGGAGTTCGTCTTCCAGCCGGAGTTGGTGGTGCGGGGGTCTACGGGGGCGGTGCGGAGCTGAGGGGCCGGCGGGCGTGCGCGGTGCGGCGCGCGCACGTCCCGAACGCCGGTCCGTCTCGTCCCCCACGTCAGTACACGTCGGCAGCGGTCCCGTGAACGGCGGCGTACGTCACGAAGGCCGCCCAGGCGTCGGCGGGCACGGCGAGCTGCGGGCCGGCCTTGTCCTTGGAGTCGCGGATGTGGACGGTGGTGGGGCAGGTGGCGATCTCGACGCAGCTGTCGCCATCGCCGCTGCTGTAGCTGGACTTGTACCAGGAGAGGGCGACCTCCACGCAGTCGTCGCCGGAGCTGCCGCTGTAGCTGCTCTTGAACCAGGCCAGTTCGGTGGTGTTCATAGCGCTCCTCGCATCTGCGTCAGCAGGCTCAGGGAGTCCTCCGGTGTGAGGGCCTGCGAACGCAGTTTCGCATAGCGCATGTGCAGCGTGCTGATGGTCTTTGGGTCAGAGATGAGTTGGCCGCTTCGTTGCCCCTCGCAGTAGGCGTACCACCGGTTGTTCGGCGTCTCCAAGAGCTGCAACGGTCCGCCCATCCCCGCATGAACTCCCCTCGCCAGCGGCATGACTTGCAGCTCGACATTCCGAAGGAGCCTGGTGGTCTCCAGGACATGGTCGAGGAGTTCCCGGGTCACCTCCGCGCCACCGGTCCGGCGCAGGAAGACATGCTCGTCAACGATGAAGCTGAACGCCGTGTTCGGCCGGTCCCGCAGCAGCTTCTGCCGGTCCAGCCGTGCGGTCACCTGCGTCTCGGTCTCCTCGTCGGTCAGCAGCGGGATGCGGTGCTCGAACAGCGCCCGCGCGTACGCCTCCGTCTGCAACAGCCCTGGCACCAAACGGCATTCGTAGGTGTACAGGCTGATCGCCTGCTCCTCCAGTCGGGCCCACTGCCGGAACCACGCGGCTAATCCCGGCTGCCGCGCCAGCTGCGTGGCCATCGCCCGCAGCACCCCGAAGGAGTCCAGCACCCGCTCGGCCCGCTCGATGAAATCCGGGGGCGGGAGCCTGCGCCCCTGCTCGATCGAGGCGACGGTCCCCGCGGAGAATCCCACCTGCCGCGCCAGCCCCTCCTGCGTCAGTGTCGCCCGTCCCCGGAACGCCTTGACCACGGCCCCGAACGCCCTGAGGCTGTCGGTGGTCTCGGGCTCACTGTTTCCCGCTTTGCCGGCCATAGCGGCCACCTCCCATGCGTCTGTCGTGCCACGTGCACAACTCGCTCATGGTTACGGTCCGTTATCGCCGCTGTCCACCCTTTGTACTCGTACGCTCACGCTGCGTACGAGCTCCGTAGGGGCGGAAACCCTGGCCACGGCTGCCGTGCGGGCGCCACCGTGGAGCGCATGTCAGTCCAAGCAACCTCCCGGGCTTCCGAGGCCGCGGTTACCGTACGTGTGTTCACGATGCGCTTCAGCGCGACCCACCTCGGTGCCCGTCTCGCCCGCCGTCTTGCTGTCCACCGGCTCCATCAGTGGGGCTTCCCCTACGGCAGCGAGCTGTCCGACAGCGCCGCCGTGGTCGTCGCCGAACTCGCCGCGAATGCCGTCACGCACGGCCGGGTGCCCGGCCGGGACTTCGAACTGCGTCTCGCGACCCTGTCCTGTGCCCACACCGGTGCCGACGCCGCACGCCCCGCCACCCTCCGCATCGAGGTCGCCGACACCCGCACGGAGAAGCTCCCGCCGTCCCCCGAGAAGCTCGCGTCTCCGCCCCCGGACTGCGAAACGGGGCGCGGTCTCCCACTGGTGGCCGCGCTCGCCGCCCGCTGGGAGGTCGTCGACCGCGCCCCGGTCGGCAAGGTGGTACGTGCCGAACTGGACCTGTAGCGCCCCAGCCTTTGGACCTGGAACGCGTTCCGGAGAGTGACCCGTGCTTGACGGGCCATCAAACGGCTGCTGGGCTGGCTGCTTCAAGCCAGCCAGTCGGAGGTTGCCCAGGTGTCCAGGTCGGATCTTCGCGCGTTATTCCGGTCGAATGATCGTGAGCTGAAAGCCGTTGACTACTTCGCCGACCGACGTGACGAGTGGGCCACGGTGGTGGAGAGCCTGGTTCGCCATACACGACGGGTACACGAGGCCGGGTTCGATGTCGAGGATCTGGAGACCCCGCGACGCAATGTGCTCGTCTTCTACGGGGTCGGCGGCATCGGCAAGTCCACGCTGTCGCGTGGCGTCGCCGAGCACCTGGTGGACAGCGAAGCACGCGGCGCCGACTGGCCTCCGCTGGACCCCCAGGTGGGGCGGGTAGCCCCTGTACGCATCGACTTGTCGCGTGACTCTGGCAGTGACTTCGAGTCCCTGATGCTTGCCCTGCGGCTCGCGGTGGTTGAGCTGGGGGAGCCGATGCCGGCATTCGACCTTGCGTTCCAGCGCTACTGGGAGCGCAACCACCCCGGGGAGCCGCTTGAGGAGTATCTGCGGCGCCGCACGTGGTTCAGCCGGTTCCCGGGATCGCGGTCGCTGTCCGGGCAGATGCAGTCGGTGCTGTCGGACGTCGCGCAGGCGGCGTCCCTGCCCGGGACTGCGGGCGCGCTCGTCGGAAAGGGGCTTCGGCTGCTCGTCCGTGCGTTGCGGGATCGGCGTCATCAGATTCGCTCGCTCGCCGAGTGCCGCCGTTTGGCCGACCTGCTCGAAGCTGAACCGGACCTGGAAGCACTCAGCTACTACTCGCATCTGCTCGCCTGGGACCTCAGCCGGGTCTCGGCCAAGCGCCGGGCAACGCTTGTCGTCCTGCTGGACACCTTCGAGGATGTCGGGGACCGTGTGCACCGCGATCTTGAGCGGTTGATCCAGCGGGTGGCGTGGCTGATGCCGAACGCCCTCTTCATCATCACCGGCCGAAACCGTCTGCACTGGGACGATGTCAAGCTGGAGGGGCAACTGGACTGGGCGGGACCGGACTTCTGGCCGATGCTCGTCGGCGGTGCGGTGGATGAACCGCGCCAGCACACTGTCGGCTATCTCTCCGCGGGGGACTGTGAGAGGTACCTTTGCGAGCGGCTGACAGTCGGCAGCCAGCCGCTGATGGACGACAGTGCGCGACACCTGATCACCGCCAACTCGCATGGGCTGCCGCTGTACCTGGACCTCGCGGTGATGCGGTTCTTGGACATGTACCGCAAGAACGGACGCGCTCCGGTGGCGAGCGAGTTCAATCTGGACTTCCCGGCGCTCGTGGCCCGGACCTTCCGGGATCTCACCCCGAGCGTGCGGCAGGTCCTGAGAGCGGTGAGCCTGCTTGATTCGTTCTCTGTGGAGTTGGCCGCGGCCGGCGCCGGTCTCGATCATGATGCCCCCGCGCTGGAATTGGTCGAGCGCCCCTTCGTGGATCTGGATCCCGGCGCCCCTTGGCCCTACCGGCTGCACAATCTCGTACGCGATGCCATGCGGGAGGCGGACTCGACGAGCGAGGACCGCTGGAGTCCGGCGGACTGGCGGCGGGCTGCTCAACGCACGGTCGATGCCTTGGAACGTGAGGCGGACGGAGACCGAAGGCGTCTGGTCGCCGCCCTGCGGCAGGGGCTGACGCTCGCCCGTGACTACGGGCTGGAGCTCGGATGGCTGGAGGATGCGGCGTTCCGCTATGTCGACGACTTCTTGTGGGAGCCCATCGAACTGCCGGTCCCAGCTGCGCAAGCGAGTCACAACGCCCGGATCGGCAGTGCGGCGGAGGCCCTGGCCATCGCGTTGTCCGCGATCGCGCGGCGGCAGCGGTGTCACCGGAGTGAAACCGCAGAGCAATTGCGCGAGGTGCTGGCATCCGGGCAGTTGCCCGAGTCGCTGTCGGAACTGCCGCGCTACTTCCTGGCGGAGTGCGACCGCGATCTCGGGAACTTCGCGGCCTCGCTGGAGGGGATGAGGCAGGTCGTCGATGCCGGGGGCCGGCTTGGCCCCACCGCGGCCCGTGGCCTGGTGCACCTCGCGCGTCGCGTGGGCCGGTTCCCCCAGGTGCATGCCGCAGCCGAGGCCCTTGGGGTGGAGGGCCGTCGGGACCGTGCGCTCGGCGACCTTTGGTGGACCCAGGGGAACATGGCGCTCGCCTGTTCCTCATACGCGGTCAACCGGGACGAGGCACTGCGGCTCGGCCAGCCGGGCGAGGCGGCGCTGTCACAGGCATGCCTGGCCTTCGCCGCCGCGTTCCGGGACCGCCCTCGTGCCGGGGAGGAGATCGCACGGGCGCAGGACGCCTTGGGCGTGGCGTCGATCCGGTGGGCGGAGCTTCAGACGAAGATCGCCTCGCTCGTGCGGGACGCAGGTGTCAGTACCGACCTGCCGGCCCGCGCCGAGGGAGTCGTCGATGAGGCACGTGAGGCGGGACTCACGTCGTCTGTCGCGTACGTGCGCTTCGCGGTTTGTCTCCATGCCACGGTCCTGGGCGAATCCGCCCCGCGGGACGAGGCACGCGAACGACTGCACGAGTGTGTACGGGGCGAGGAGTTCGCCTACCTGGTCGAACTGTCGTACCTGATGGCGGGCGAAGAACCGCCCGCAGATCTGCCACGCGCCGAGTGGGTGGACGAGCGAAGCCGAGTACGGGCACGCTGGGCCGCGATTGTTGATGATCGGCGCCGAGAGGCCGCCGCACACAGAGGAGACTGAGCCGGGTGGCCACGTACACCAAGCTGGACCAGATCGACCTGCCTGCTGTGTCTGAGCGCTACGGGCTGCGGGACCCGCAACTGGAACCTCTCAAGGGCGGCGCAGCGAACTCCAGCTTCCACGTCTCCAGTCCTTCCGGCGACTTCACGCTGACCATCCTCGACAACCACGACATCGGCAGCGCCCAGAGCCTGGCGACGTACACGCAGGCCGTGTATCGGCTGGGGGTGCCGACGACCGAGGTTGTTCCCGCCCGCGACGGAGCGCTGATCACCACCTTCGACGGCCGCCCGGTCATCCTCAAGAAGTGGATCCAGGGGGAGGTACGCCAGCCGCTTCCGATTCCGTTGCTGCCCGAGGCAGGGCGCATCCTGGCGCAACTGCATGCCCTGGCGCCGGAATCGGAAGGGCTCGGTGACCTTCCAGTCGGGACGCGCCGCCTCTCGGCTGAGCAGTTGGACGTCATTCCGCAGTTCGCCGACCAGGAGTTTGCGGCATGGCTTGCCGCTCGCCTGAAGCGGGTTCGCAGCGCTGAAGCCGGCAGTGAGCGTTCTCGGAAGATCGCACACGGGGACCTCTTCGCCGATAACGTGATCGTGCGTGACGATGGGGCGCTGTCCGTACTGGACTGGGAAACGGTCTCGCTTGACGATCCCCTGCTGGATCTCGGAATGGCGGCGGTCGGACTGGCAGCGGAGGGTGACGTCCTGGTGCCCGAACGGCTGAATGCCCTGGTGACGGGATATCAGGCTCTTGCGCCCCTGTCGGAGGCAGATGCAGCCGCACTGCCCCTGGAGATCGAGCACGCGGCGTGCATTATCGCTTTCCACCGCTACTACCGGCACAACGTCCGTTTTCCCGACGCGAGTAAGAGCACTTACCACTTGAAGATGATCAAGTTTGTGGAATCCGTGGGAGCTGCGACTCGACCTGGCCGAACCTGAGGGTGCGAGCTGCGTCCGATCCTTCACGGGCCGTAGATATCGACTCGTAGGACTCCGTTAGGCCGGTGTGGGGCGCCGCGCGCGGCATCTGCCCGACCTCCTATCGGCGACGAGAAACTCGTCACCGATCAGCTCGTCGGGGACTTGCAGCGGGTGATCGAGTATCCGAAGCTCGACTTCGCCATCGAGCAGGACGTCCCGGAGGACGTGCATGCCGCCTACGAATCCCTCATCGAGGACGGCTTCGACAGCCGCCTCCTCAAGGTCTGAATTACCGCCGCCGGGCGGGTTGTGTGGCATTCACCAGCCCCACCTTCTTCCCCGTCTGAGCACGCTGGCGAAGCTGTTCGTGGCGGACTGCTGGATTGTCCTGGACGAGGTCCAGTTCACCTGTCGCGACTACCGGCACCGACCCGCCGCATGCTCCAGCAGCACTATGGGACCAGCCCCCATGGCTCGCTTCCGCGCTGCCCGATGCCGAAGCGGGCTGGTCCTCGTGGCCGCGCTCGCCGGCCGCCGGGAGGTCCTCGACAGGGGGCCCGGCCCGCAAGGTGCTGGTCCGACTTGGGCTGGGCCTCTGGAGGCCGGATTCCATGGGGTTTCGTGCCGATAGGCGGTCGGTGTCCGCATCGCGGGACTACAGTCCTCGGTGACCGGCCGGTTACGGGCGGTGGGCTCGGGGTGAAGGGGCGTGGAGTGATCGAGCTGGCCAGTGTGATCAGGGATCTGCGGGAGGAGTTGGAGCAGGCGGTCGTCGCGGCGGAAGGTGCGGCGCTGCGCTTCGAGTTGGGGACGATCGAGCTGGAGGTGTCGGTCGCTCTGGAGCGAACCGGGCACGCCGGGGCGAAGGTACGGTTCTGGGTGGTGGAGTCCGGTGCGGACGCGACGGTGGGAGCCACCGCGACCCAGCGCATCACCCTGGCCCTGCAACCGACCCTCACACGGTCGGGCAACCCGGGGCCGGGCAACCCGGGGCCGGGCAACCCGGCCTACGTCTCCGGAATCACCGGCAAAAACGAGCAATGAACCCCGTGGGCAGCAGGGTGGCCGAGCCGGACGGGCTCGACGCGGGGCGAGTGGTCCAGGTCCTCACCACACGGCGGGCGGGCCCGGGGCGGCGCGGGTCGGGCTACCAGGTGAGCGGGCACGCGGTGCTCACCGCCGCGCATGTGGTGAGTGAGGCGGTCTCGGTACGGCTGCGCTTCTTCACCGAGGACGGTGGCACAACGGAGTTGCCCGCCGAGCCGGTCTGGGCGGACGAGGCGATGGATATCGCGGTGCTTGAGATCGTGAGGGAACGCGCGGGGGAAAGCGCGAGGGACGCGGGCGCGGGAGAGGTGAGCGCGGGCGGGCCGGGCCGCGACGAGGTCCCGCCGGTGCGGTTCGCCGGGATCACGCAGCCCGTGGAGTGCGAAGCGGTGGGTTTTCCGAGGTTCCGGCTGCGCCCCGATACGGCGTCGACGGATCGTGACGAACCCCCGTGGTACCGGGATTCTCACCACGCGCGTGGTACGACCACACCGTTGTCGTACCTGCGCGCGGGCAGCCTGGAGATCTCCGTGGCGCCGCCCGAGTACGACCCCGAGCCGGGCCGTTCCCCCTGGGAGGGGATGTCGGGGGCCGCGGTGTGGAGCGGCGGGTATGTGATCGGGGTGGTCAGCGAGCATCACCGCTTCGACGGGCTCGGCAGGTTCGCGGCCAGCCAGGTGAAGCGCTGGTACCGCCTCGCTCCGGACCGGATCGGCGCACTCAGCGATCTGATCGGCCTCCCGGCCGATGCCGGCCGGCTCACGCGGCTCCCGCTGCCGTCGCCTCCGCGGCCGCCGGAAACGCCGGAGCCGGACGACGCGCCGGAAACGCCGGAGCCGGACGACGCGCCGGAGGTGCAGGAGTCGGCCGCGAAACTCGCCCGGGATGTGTACGAACAATGGCGTCGCGAGGGGCAGTGGCAGCAAGTGGGGGACCGGTTCCCGCTCGCCGTGCGCTTCGGGTGCACCGAGCGGAATGTGTTCGATCACTGGGCCAATATCCGCCGGGCCCCGTTCGGGACGGTCTCGGAGCCCCTCCCGCTGGACGGCCGTCTCCACCGGATCGTGGAGGTGTACGAGTCCGTTCCGTCCCGTCGGCTGGTGGTGCTGGGGGAGGCCGGGTCGGGCAAGACGGTCCTGACGCTGCGTTTCGTCCTCGACCGGCTGAGGGCCCGCGCCGCCGGCGACCGGGTGCCGGTGATCTTCGGACTGGGGTCCTGGGATCCGGTCACCACCTCACTGGACGACTGGCTGTGCGGCCAATTGGTGCGCGACTACCCCTTCCTGGAAGCTCCCGCCGGGCACGGCGGAAACCTGGCCGGTCTCCTGCTCGACGAGGACAGGATCCTTCCCGTTCTCGACGGCTTCGACGAGATCGCAAGCGGTCTGCACGGTGCGGCGCTCCGCGCGCTCAACCGCACCGCCATGCCGCTGCTGCTCACCAGCCGCCCCGCGGAGTACAGCCGGGCCGTGGAGGACAACAGCGTGCTCAGCGAGGCCGCCGTCATCGAGCTGGCGGATCTCACCGTGGACGACTACGCCGAATACCTGCACCGGGGCAGCCGGCCGGTCAGAGACGGCGGCGAGGACAGTACCGCGTGGGAACCGGTCCTGACCCGGCTGCGCACAGAGCCGGACAGTCCGGGCGCGGCGAACGTCGCCAAGGTGCTCGCGACCCCGCTGATGGTCGCCCTGGCCCGCACCGTCTACAGAGGCACTCCCGGGCACAGGCCCTCAGAACTTCTGGACGTCGAGCAGTTCGCCTCCCCGGAAGCCCTCCAGGACCATCTCCTGGCCGCCTTCATCCCGGCCGTCTACGACCCCACGCCGACCGGCCGCGGCACCAGCCGCCGCCGTCGCCGGCACCCCGAACGCGTCCAGCGCTGGCTCGGCTACCTCGCCGCGCACCTGCACGAGCTCGACACCCGCGACCTCGCCTGGTGGGAACTGGGCACCACCATGCGCCTTTCCTCGCGCATGCTCGTGGTCGGGTTCCTGGCCGCACTGGCCTTCGGGGTGACGACCGGGATCGGGAACGTGCCCGTGGACCTGGTCGCGACCGAGCGCGGGCTCGGGTTCGCGCTCGGTCGGGGGCTCATGGTCGGGCTCCTGCACGGGCTCCTCGCCGGGCTGGTCTTCGGGTTCGTGTACGGCTTCGTGTCCGGGGGCGCGCCACGTGAGCCCTCGCGCGTACGCCTACAGCTCTTCGGCGGGACCAGACAGAGCCGTGCCCGGTTCGTCCGCAGGTCCCTGCTGGGGCTCGGCTTCGGGGTCCTGGTCGCGCTTGCGCTGGTGCTCGTGGACAGGTGCGTGGTCGCGCCGCTGGGGTTCGACGACGGACTCGACGGCGGGCTCGTGGGCGCCATCCTGTTCCCGCTCGAACTCGGGCTCGGCGCCGGGCTCGTGCTCGGCATCATGGCCTGGCTGGAAGCTCCCATCGAGATCCGGTCCGCGGTCAGCGCCTCGGACTTGTTGAGCACGAACCGCAAGAACGTGGTCTTCCACATGCTCGTGTGGATGCTCGTGATCGGACTCCCGGCCGGGCTCGGCTTCGGGCTCCTGTCCGGCCCGGTCGGCGGGCTCATGCCCGGGCCGGTCCGCGGGCTGCTGGCCGGGCTCGTGTTCGGGATCGAGGCGGCGTTCGGGGGCGGGCTCGGATACGGGCTGAGTTTCACCGCTTGGGGCCAGTGGGTGGCCCTGGCGCGTATGTGGTTGCCGCTGAGAGGCCGGCTGCCCTGGGCAGTGATCGCATTCCTGGACGACGCGCACCGGCGAGGTGTGTTGCGCCAGGCCGGCGCGGTCTACCAATTCCGCCACGCTCGGCTCCAAGACCACCTGACCCAGGTTTCCCAGCCGCACCACGCCTCTCGCCGATCGGGTTCGGCGGGCAGGGCGGGCATGGCGGGCCCGGAACATACCGGGAACTGTCCGGGACCGGAAGAGCGTCTTGAATCCGGTAACACCCGCCAGTCGCGTACCGATGGGGCACACGGCGGAACAACTCACGGGGGTGCCAAATGGCTGCCAGGCGCAGGATGGGAAGGCCAAGGGTGAGGATCGCCCTTGGGGTGGTGACGGCATTAGGGACTGCCGTCGGAATCGTGGGAGTTTCCGGAGCCGGAACCGCGGCCGCACAACCGGCTTCTCGCACACTGAAATACACCTGCAAAGTCCCGGTGATCAAAAACCAGCCTCTCACGGTGAAGATCGACACGGATATTCCGGAGTCGGTCGCGGTCCGCGAACCCAGCCGGAAATTCGCCATCGGTGCGCGGACGACAGTGGACGCGGGCCTCACGGCAAAGATCCGCATGATCGGTGTGAAATCCGTCGAGGGCACGGTGGCCGCGGAGATCGGGGTGTCCGCGCCACAAGGTGACAGGCGCATCAGGGTTCCCCTCGGCATCGCCAAGACCAGCATCCCGGCATCCGGTTCCCTCACCGTCGCGGCGACCGGCGCCGCGCCCGCTCTCACTTTCAGCCGGCCGGGCCATGCGCGGATCACCGCCGGCGACATCGCCCTGCACGTCGTCGGAAAGAAGGCGGGCGGAGGCGTTCTGGGCGCGGCCGACGTGCGGTGCCGGCTCAACGCCGGGCAGCAGAAGGTCGTGGGGTCGTTCGAGATCACGGGGCCGGGGAAGGCCGCCGGCTCGACCACGTCCGGCACCTCGGCCACGTCCGGAACCTCTGGCACGTCCGGCACTTCGACCACGTCCGGAACCTCTGGCACGTCCGGCACGTCCGGCACGTCGGGCACGAACGCCAAGGGCACGACGGCCTCGGGTGTCACGCCCGAGCGGACCTCCTTCGCGGCCCAGGGCGGGGCGACGGGTGACTCCGCGACCACCGGGCAGGACGCCGGTGACCTGGTTCTGCCGATCGTCGGCACCCTTGTCGCGGGCGCCGTCGCCTTCTGCGTCGGCGCGTGGCGGAAGAGCCGGCGCCGCGCCGCCGACGGCAGCTGAGGAGACCCCCCTTGCAGGATCCCGGCATCGGGATCCTGCCTGCTCCCCGCTTGCCCCCTTTTTTTGGGCCTGCCCCCGCGGACGCACGCCGAGGCCCCTGGCCCGCCGTCACGCGCACACCCAGGCCCTGACCCGCCATCACCCGCGCCGCGGGGTCCATGCGCGCCCTCACCCGCCAGGCGCATGCCGAGGAACCGCCCGCGGGGAGAGCCGTCTGCTGGCGCCGGTCCGACCGTCCGGGCGCGTGGACCCGCAGGGCGGGCCTCCGGGCGGCCGGACCGGCTGCCAGGGAACGTAACACCCTTGCAATGTCTTGCGTAAGGTCTTGCAACAACCGAATCCGGCCGCTAGAACCGTCAGCAACACCGGCGTCGTCGCCCCCACCGACGCCGTTCAACGGCCTTTCGGGCACGGCGCGTTGCCGAGCAAGGTCACTCCACCCCCTCAGGAGGAACCGTGCTCCACCGGATCACCAGCGCCGCCCGCAGACCCATGGCTGCCGCACTTGCCCTCGTGGCGGGCGCGGCGGCCTTCGTGGCACCGCAGCCGGCGGCGGCCGCACCGCCCGGCGCAAAGGACGTCACCGCCGTCCTCTTCGAGTGGCGCTACGAGTCGGTGGCCGCGGAATGCCGCACCACCCTGGGGCCCGCCGGATACGGCTACGTCCAGGTGTCGCCGCCCCAGGAGCACATCCAGGGCGGGCAGTGGTGGACCTCGTACCAGCCGGTCAGTTACCGGATCGCCGGACGGCTCGGCGACCGTACGGCCTTCGCGGACATGGTCGCCGCCTGTCACGGCGCGGGGGTCGAGGTCGTCGCCGACGCCGTCATCAATCACATGTCCTCCGGATCCGGCACGGGCACGGGCGGCTCCTCGTACACCAAGTACGACTACCCGGGCACCTACTCGGTCTTCGACTTCGACGACTGCACGGCCCAGGTCGGCAACTACGCCGACCGCTGGAACGTGCAGCACTGCGAACTCGTCGGCCTCGCCGACCTCGACACGGGCGAGCCGTACGTCCGCGGCCGGATCGCCGCCTACCTCAACGACCTGCTGTCCCTGGGCGTCGACGGCTTCCGCATCGACGCCGCCAAGCACATCCCGGCCGACGACCTCGCCGACATCAAGAGCCGGCTGAGCGATCCGCAGGCCTACTGGAAGCACGAGGCCATCTACGGCGCGGGCGAGGCCGTCTCCCCGGCCGAGTACCAGGGCACCGGTGACGTGCAGGAATTCCGCTACGCCCGGGACCTCAAGCGGGTGTTCCACGACGAGAACCTCGCCTATCTCAAGAACTACGGCGAGGGCTGGGGCTACCTCCCGTCCGCCAAGGCCGCCGTCTTCGTCGACAACCACGACACCGAGCGCGGCGGCGACACCCTCACCTACAAGGACGGCGCCGACTACACCCTCGCCCACGTCTTCATGCTGGCCTGGCCCTACGGCTCACCGGACGTCCACTCCGGCTACGAGTTCACCGACCGGGACGCCGGGCCGCCCAACGGGGGGAAGGTGAACGCCTGCGGGCAGGAGGGCTGGAAGTGCCAGCACAAGCGGCCCGAGATCGCGAGCATGGTCGCCTTCCGCAACGCCGTGCGCGGCGGCGCCGTCACCCACTGGTGGGACAACGGCGCCGACGCCATCGCCTTCGGCCGCGGCAGCGACGGCTTCGTGGCGATCAACCATGAGACCACCGCGCTCAGCCGCACCTTCCAGACCTCGCTGCCGGCCGGCGGTTACTGCGACGTGCAGAGCGGCCGGGCGGTGACGGTGGACGGCTCGGGCCGCTTCACCGCGACGCTGGGCCCGGACACCGCACTGGCCCTGCACACGGGGGCACGCACGGGCTGTTCCTGATCCGGTCCGGGCCGGACGCCGCCCCGGCCGCCTCCCGACATCCGGGGCGTGCCCGTCCGCACGCCCCGTAAGCCCACCACCCGTACGCCCCTCAAGGAGCCTCTTCGTGAACGGCCCCCTCCGCCACGGCCCCCTCCGCCGTACCGTCGCCGCCGTGGCCATGGTCCTGTGCGCCGCCGCTCTTCCCGCCGCGTCCGCCGCGTCCGCCGCCCCGACGCCCGGCCCGGTCGACGCCCGCGCCCAGTGGATCGACCGCGACACCGTCATCTGGAAGGGCGCGGAACGCACCGCCGCCCAGCTCGAGTCCGGGACGCACGGCAAGCGCATCCGCCTCACGCCCGGCACCCTCAGCCCGTCCGAACGCCTCGCCTATCCGCATCTGACGGGCTACCCGGCCTTCACCGTCGACCCCCGCGACCGCGGCCTGGCCCGCACCGCGCTGCGCGACAAGCTCCTCGCCACCCAGCGCAGGGCCGACGGGCAGCGCGCCACCACCGGCGTCCAGATACCCGGCGTCCTGGACGACCTCTACGGCGCCCGCGCCCGGCACGCCGCACTCGGCCCGGTCTTCCACCACGGCCGCCCCACCCTCTCCGTCTGGGCGCCCACCGCCCGCACCGTCGCCCTCGAACTCGACGGCCGTACGGTCCCGATGCGACGCGAGGACGCCACCGGCATCTGGCGCGTCCAGGGCACCCGTGACTGGGCCGGAAAGCCGTACCGCTACCTGGTCACCGTCTGGGCGCCCACCGTCGGCAAGACGGTCACCAACAAGGTGACCGACCCCTACTCCACCGCCCTGACCGCGGACTCGACGCGCAGCCTGGTCACCGACCTCGACGACCCGAAGCTCGCCCCGGCCGGCTGGTCACGGATGACGAAGCCCGCCGCGGTGCCGCTGCGCCGCGCGCGCATCCAGGAACTCCAGATCCGCGACTTCTCCGTCGAGGACCGCACCTCCCGCCACCCGGGGCAGTACCTCGCCCTCACCGACCGCCGCTCGGACGGAATGCGGCACCTGGCCTCCCTCGCCCGTTCCGGCACCTCGTACGTCCATCTGCTGCCCGCCTTCGACTTCGCCACCACGCCCGAACGGCGCGCCGACCAGGAACGTCCCGGCTGCGACCTGGCCTCGTACGCCCCCGGTTCCGACAGCCAGCAGGACTGTGTCGGCAAGTCGGCCGCCCACGACGCCTACAACTGGGGCTACGACCCGCTCCACTACACCGTCCCGGAAGGGTCCTACGCCTCCGACCCCGAGGGCACCGCCCGTACCGTCGAGTTCCGCCGCATGGTCCAGGGCCTCAACGGCGCCGGGCTGCGCACCGTCATGGACGTCGTCTACAACCACACCGCCGCGAGCGGCCAGGACCCGCACTCCGTACTGGACCGCATCGTCCCCGGCTACTACCAGCGACTCCTCGACGACGGCGGCGTCGCCACCTCCACCTGCTGCTCGGGCACCGCACCCGAACACACGATGATGGGCAAGCTCGTCGTCGACTCCGTCGTCACCTGGGCCAAGGAGTACAAGGTCGACGGCTTCCGCTTCGACCTCATGGGCCACCACCCCAAGGCCAACATCCTCGCCGTCCGCAAGGCGCTGGACGCGCTGACCCCGCGGAAGGACGGCGTGGACGGGAAATCCGTCGTCCTCTACGGGGAGGGCTGGAACTTCGGCGAGGCCGCGAACGACGCCCGCTTCGTCCAGGCCACCCAGCGGAACATGGCCGGGACCGGCATCGCGACCTTCAGCGACCGGGCCCGTGACGCGGTACGCGGCGGCAGCCCCTTCGACGCCGACCCCGGCATCCAGGGCTTCGCCTCGGGCCTGTACACCGACCCCAACTCCTCGAAGGGGAACGGGAGTCCGGCCGAGCAGCGCGCCCGGCTCCTCCGCTACCAGGACCTCATCAAGGTCGGCCTCACCGGCAACCTCGCCGACTACACCTTCACCGACACCACCGGCCACCGGGTCAAGGGCTCCGGCGTCGACTACAACGGCGCCCCGGCCGGCTACGCCGTCGCCCCCGGAGACGCCCTCGCCTACGCCGACGCCCACGACAACGAAACGCTCTACGACACGCTCGCCTACAAGCTCCCGCAGCGCACCGGCGCCGCCGACCGCTCCCGCATGCAGGTACTCGCCCTCGCCACCGCCGCCCTCTCGCAGGGCCCGGCCCTCTCCCAGGCCGGCTCCGACCTCCTCCGCTCCAAGTCCCTGGACCGCAACTCCTTCGACAGCGGCGACTGGTTCAACGCCCTCCACTGGAACTGCGCCGACGGCAACGGCTTCGGCCGCGGACTGCCCCCGGCCGCCGACAACAAGGACAAGTGGCCCTACGCCAAGCCCCTGCTGGCCGACCCCGCCCTCCGCCCCGGCTGCGCCGCGATCAGCGACACCTCCGCCGCCTACCGCGATCTGCTCCGCATCCACGCCACGGAACCGGCCTTCGGCCTGACCACCACGGCCGCGGTACAAAAGGCGCTCTCGTTCCCCCTGTCGGGGAAGGCCGAGACGCCGGGCGTGCTCACCATGCGCCTCGGCAACCTCGTCGTCGTCTTCAACGCCACCCCGCACCGCCAGGACCAGACCGTCCACGACCTCGCGGGCGAGCGCTACGCCCTGCACCCCGTCCAGGCGCACGGCGCGGACCGGACCACGGCCACCGCGTCGTATGCACGCTCCTCGGGCACCTTCACCGTCCCGGCCCGGACCGTCGCGGTCTACCGGCACGGCTGAGCGGGGACGCAACTCGTCGCCCTGCGGTCCGAAGAATCGGCAGGGCGGCGCCCTCGTCACTCTGCCGCCCGAACCCCAAGAAGCCCCGCCGGATGACATCCAGGCGGGGCTTCTCGACTATCCCCTCAGAATCAGCACGGATTCCCGATGCGGGACTCCCGGCCTTTCTTCATCGGTTTCCCTGGGATGCGACCAGATGCTGTAGCTGAGACACACCACGAGACCGTCACCGCTGTCCGACTTCAGCGCCAGGCAGTGAACCCGCGAGGACTGAGACTCCCGCACTTCGGAGAATCTCAACATCTCTTCGGCCTCTGCGGGTTCGGCGAGGGCGATGCTGAGCGGCCTGTATACGGTTTTGAGTCTCATTCCCACGACTCCATAGAATGTCACTTCGATAAAGTCACACTCTGCGTCGGAGTCGATACTCCGAAGCTTCAGCTCCGAATGCCCGATGCTGTATCGCCACGGCCGGAACTTACGGTCGAACGAGATGGGCAGAGTCGCTGTGGGCTGCTGCCCTCCCTCAGTGGGCGAAGGGGTTGGCATCAGGAACTCCGTTTCTGTAGAACGTCACGCGAGGCCAGATGCTCGGGTTGTCCTGGATCAAGCTTAGCTCCCAAGCAGTCGCGTGCCCATCGAAGATCGGATCCATACCCTTACCCTTGCGGGCGAGTGCCACGGGATCGGTGATTCCGTCCAAGTTGAAGTGGATCGGCGTCTTTCCGTCATTGATGAAACTCTTGAGTTCGGAGACCCAGCTGTCGCCGGCGGACGGCCAATCGTGATACGACTTCGCGCCAATGGAGTCCGCGAATTCATGCAGGACCATCGGGTCGGCATCGACTTCACTGAGGCCGAGTGCAATTCCTCCGCAACCGTTGGAGTTGTGGACCAATACCGGGGTCTGGCCGGCCAGTACATAGTACGTGTGGAGGCCTTCGACGGTGAGGTTGTAGGTGCGCGCGTGCTTGGCGAAGGACCGGTTGGCCTGGACGCGGACGGTGGTTCCGTCGTTGCTCAGGAGGGTGGTGCCCGGTATGAGTTCCTGTGCCGGGAGCCAGCGGTGTTGTGACGGGTTCCAGAAGGGGTGTTCGTAGGTGGCGGTGAGTTTCCGGGGGCCGTTGCGGGTGGTGAGCGTCAGTTCGTTGAAGTGTTTGTCGTCTTCGGTGACGATGAGGCGCGTGACCTTGCGGGGCGCGGTTTCGCCCGTTTCAGGGTCGGTCGCGAGAACCTTCTCGCCCGGTGCGACGTCCTCGATAGTGCGTGTGGTGCCGTCACCCATGAGGACTTCGGTGCCGGCGAGGAAGCACTGCGTGCACCCTCGTTCGAGGAATCGCAGTCCTCGGTAGGCACTTGAGAGGAGTCTGAGTTTGCTGCCGAAGGCGGCGTCCCGCGCGAGTTGCGTACAGGCGTCGAAGTCTCCGGTGCGTACGCATTCCTGGAGCATGCCGATGCCGAGGAGATCTTTTTCGAAGGCCCACATCTTCTCGAGGCCGGGTTCGAGTTTCTCGCCCGCGGCAAGGATGGTGCAGTAGCCCTCGTGACGTATGCACCAGCTGGGGAAGTTGTGGGCGGCATCGCAACCCATGACGCCGCACATGTACTGCTCCCGGGCGATCTTTCCGGGATCCTTGGCGGCCTTTTTCTTGGCTTCCGCCTCGGCCTTGCGCTGGGCTTCCGCCTCGGCCTTGAACTTGTCGGCGGCGATGTCGAATGCTTCTCTGGCCGCCTTGTTTGCGGCGGTGGCGTCCTTGCCCGCCGCGGTGGCGGAGGTGCGGGCGCGGCGTGCTTCGGCCCATGCGGTGTTGGCGGAGACATGCGCCAGCTGTGAGGAGACCGTGGCGTCGGCTGCCGAGGTGGCTGCGTTGGAGGCGGCGTGATTGGCGTCGGCCTCGGCCTTGCGAGCGGTCCTGGCGGACTCGGCGGCACGGGCCGCGGAGGCTTCGGCTTCCTTGGCGGACTTCGCCGCATCGGCAGCGGAATTCTTTGCCTCAGTGGCCGAATCCTGGGCCTGCTTGGCGTACTTCTTCGCCTCTTCGGCCTTCTTCACCGCGAGGGCGGCGACCTTGCGGGCCTCGGCGGCGTTCTGCTGGGCGGTGGCCGCGGTACGGGCGGCTTCGGCGATCAGCTGCTGGACGCGCGCCTTGTGGGTGGCGGCCAGCAGGTCCTTGCGCTGGGCGGTGTACTGCCCGGCTTCGATGAAGGAGTGCAGCAGCTGCGGCGGGCTCTCCAGGGCGATGCGGCCCGCGGCCTTCATCTCCGGCCCGCCGCTGTTGATCAGCTGGCCGGCCCGGACCCGCTCGTCCTGCGTACGGGCGGTGTACTGCCCCTTGGCCAGGAACTCGCCGTACTTGTCGGTGGACCCGGAGTTCAGCGCGGCCCTGCCCGCCTCCTGTACCCCGGGACCGCCACCATTGATCACCTGTGCGATCTCGACGCGGAAGTCCGCCGCACCGGCCTGGAACTGACCGGTCGACAGGAACGCGCTGATCTGCGCGGCGTCCCCCTTGAGGGCCTGCTCGGCGGCGTCACGCACCGGCTCCAGAGGACTCTCCCCGGCCAGCCGCCCGACATCGACCCGGTCGTCCTGCTGGAGCGCTTCCTTCCACCGGGTGCGCACGTAGTCGGCGACGTCGGCATCCGAACCGCCCAGGGCCGCCTCGGCGGCCGCCTGGCTCCACGGACCGCCGGACTTCATCGCCAGCAGCGCGACCTTACGGCCCTTGACCACCACGTCCTTGGCGTCGGCACCGTCCTGGCCGGCCTCGGTGGCCAGGCGCTGCGCGTCGGTCTGGAACTTCTTGAGCTCCCCGGCCGCCGCGGTCCGGTCCTCCTCCAGGTCGTCGTCGTCCGCCTTGAGGTCCTTGGCCCGCTCGATCCCCTCGTTGGTACGGGTCAGGATCTCCGCGGCCTCGAACTCCCGCGCCAGACCGTAGATGTCCTTCGCCTTGTCCACCGCCGCACTCGCGGCGTCGGCGTCCTCCTGAGCGGCCTTGGCGTGGTGGGCGGATTTCGTTGCCGCGCCGGCGGCCTCGCCGGCCTGGTCCGCAGCCTCATCGGCTTCCTTGGCCGCCGCATTGGCATGCTTCGCCGCCGACCGGGCGGCATCGCGCGCCTGCCCCGCGGCGGTTGCGGCCTTGCGCGCCAGGGACGTGGCGGCATTCGCGGCACGGGTGGCCTCATCGGCGTGACGGCGCGCCTCCGCCGCCGCACGCCGCGCCTGCGCGGCATGCGCATCCGACTGACCGGCGTAATTCCCCGCCTCTTCGGCGGAGTTGGCGGCGGCCTGGGCATTGGCCCCCGCGGCAACGGCATCCTGAGCCGCATTCCCGGCTTCCGTCGCAGCCTTGGTCGCCTCATCGGCGGCATCAGCCGCCCGGTCCGCACCCTTGGCAGCCGTCCGCGCAACATCCGCCGCCTTGTGCGCGGCGGAAGCATCAGCGGCGTTGGTGGCGGCAGCAGCCGCCGCGCCACGCGCACGGGAAGCGGCCTGCGACGCACCCGCCGCAGCGGACGCCGCCTGAGCCGCAGCATTCGCCGCCACATGCGCGGAGTGTGTGGCCGCACGAGCCGCCCCGATGGCCTCCTGCGCGGCGGACGCGGCCTGCGAAGCCGCCGAAGCCGCCCGCTGCGCCGCGCCGGCCGCTTTCTGGGAGTCGTCCTTGGCCGCCGCTGCCTCGGTGGCCGCCGCCTTGGCCGCCTTCTTGGCCAGCTCCGAAGCCGTCACGGCGTGCGCGGACGCCTTCTTGGCGGCCTCCGTCTCCGACTTCGCCCGCCGGCCCGCCTCCCGGGCCTGATCCGCCAACTCCGCGACGGAAGTCTGTTCCTCGTCACGGGCACGCGCCACATACTGGCCGACCTCGAGGAACTCACGAATATCGTCCGCGGAACCATTGAGCGCAATCCGGCCGGCGGTACGGACCTCCGGACCACCGGAATTCAGAATCTGCGCGAGCTCGACCCGCTGATCCCCATCGCGCTTGGTGTACCGGCCCTCTTCCAGGAACTTCCGTACGTCATCCGCCGAACCGTTCAGCGCGGCACGTCCGGCCTCCCGGACACCAGGTCCGCCCTCATTGATGATCTGCGCCACCCGGACCCGCTGGTCTTCCGCAAGCGGAGCCTGCCAGCCTCGTACCAGAAACGCTTTCAGTTTGTCCGGATTCTCACCGAGTGCAGTGCGTGCGGCTTCCTGTAGGGCCCGGCCGCCCACGTTCGCTCTCTGGGCGGCAGCCACCCGATTGTCCTGGAACGTCTCCCCCTCGACCACGGTGAGGAAGTGCATGACGTCGTCGTCGGTGCCCGCCAGCGCGACTTCGGCAGCCGCCTTGACGCCCGGCCCGCCGGTCTTCCACTGCTCGACGATCCACGCCCGCTTGGCGGAAATCTGCGAGGGGGGACGCTCCCCGGGGCCGGTGGCTCCGCCGTCCGCCCACGCCGGTGCAGGCGCGAGCAGGCCCGCCAACAATGCGCATAACAGGGACAGGTGCAGCGCGCGTATCGCGCGGATCACCTTTCCCCTGTCCCCTCTTGAACGCGTTCTTCGCCTCAAGAAAATACTCTCCCCGCTGGTCGGCACATCTCGTTGCCGGATAACGAATATTGGCGGGGGGAGCATAACCATGCCGCGCGCAGCGAATTGCGGAATTTCAAGCTGTTCAGTGGCGGGAACTGGCCGCAGGCGGAAGTGTTCTGCGCCTTACGGGAATGCCGAATGGCAGGAGTCTGCCCCGTAGCCCCCTTCTTCCCGGTGATTGCTCACGGAGAAGCGCGGTGGACGTTAGCATGCAAACACGGACTGAGGCCCCATCAAGTGACTCACATCACATTGCATAGATTTCGCGCAAACAAGTCCTGTCCGATTTCATATGTGGTTTCGTGATACCTTCCCCCTCGCTTCTTACGCTGTCATGACAACTACGGGGGACTGCGGATGCGCTGTCACCCTTCCCGGAAGGACCGCCGGTGAGATCTCGTACCCGCAGCCTGTTACTTGCCGCAAGCCTGTTCAGCCTGCTCGGCGCCGCCTTCGGCCTGCCCTCCCTGAACTCCGCCTCCGCCGCACCGGCAGGGGTGACCGCCGAAGCGGAACCGCCCTCCGCGGTCGAGGAGTTCGACTACCCGGACGCGGCGAAGATCCTCGCGGAGAAGAAGATCAAGCTCCTCAAGGGCGACGGCCACCTGCTGCTCGCTGACTGCGGGAATTCGCCTCAGCAGGTCAAGGTCTGGTCGCGCGACGGCGACTTCTGCTTCCTGGCCAACGCCAAGCGGGGCTATGTCACCTTGGAAGTCCCCAAGGTGTGGGCCCTGGAGACCGCGAGCCACCCCATCAGCGCCGATGTCACCGCCCGCGGCAAAACCGAGACCGTCAACGTCTCCAAGACGGGCCCCCAGAACGGCTATCAGAGCGTCGGCGAAGGCACCGACGGCGACCCGGCCGTCCTCGTGGAACTCCGCGTCACCGGCTGACCCGGCACCCAACGTCCAACCCGTGCCACGCACGTACGCCCGCGCACATCACGCCGCCCCGAGGGCGAAAAGCCGCCGGACCGGATGGACCGGCCGAGCAGCCCCTGCGGCAGTCCCGCCCCTCCGCCCTGCCCCGCCCAACAGCGGCACACGGCACCCCTGACTTCGAAGGAAAGAACATGTCTGGCATACGTCCGCGCCGAGCGTGGATGACGTTAACGATGGCCGCCACGGTCGTGAGCAGCGCACTGCTCACCGGCTCCGCGCACGCCATCTCGGGAGAGGCCGCCAACAACGGCACCTACGCGTTCACCGCGAAGTTCGACATCGAGCGCGACGGCGGAAAGCGCAGCTGCTCCGGCGCGCTGGTCGACAAGCAGTGGGTCCTCTCCGCCGCCCGGTGCTTCGCCGCCGATCCCGGCAAGGACTTCAGGATCGACGAGGGCGCTCCCAAGGGGAAGGCAACCGCGACCGTCGGCCGCACCGACCTGTCGGGTACGACCGGCAGCGTCACGGACATCGCCGAGCTCGTCCCCTACGCGGGCCGCGACCTGGTGATGGCCCGGCTGGCCAAACCGGTCAGCGGCGTCACCCCGGTGGCCATCGGCACCAACCCGATCGCCACGGGCGAGCAGCTGAAGGTGGCGGGCTTCGGCCGCACCAAGACCGAGTGGGTCCCGAACACACTGCACGCTGCCTCCTTCACCGTGGGCACGGTCCAGGACACGACGATCGGCATCACCGGCAAGGACGCGGCGGTGTGCAAGGGCGACACCGGCGGCCCGGCCCTGCGCGAGAGCGGCGGCCGGGTCGAGGTCGTCGCCGTCAACAGCACCTCCTGGCAAGGCGGTTGCCTGGGTACCGACCCGGCCGAGACCCGCACCGGCGCCGTCGACGCCCGGGTGGACGACCTGGGCGCCTGGGTGCAGCAGGTCCGCTACCGCCCGGTCTTCGCCGCCGCGCCGTGGGCGAAGGCCACCCACCTCGCCTCGGGCTACTTCACCGGCGGCTCGGCCGGCGGCACCCGGCACATGGACATGATCGTGCGCTGGAACGACGCCGAAGTCACCCTCTACCAGGGCGCCGACGACAAGGACCCCCGCCACCCCTTCGCCGCCGAATACCAGCTGGCCGAGCCGCCGAAGGCGGGCAAGACGAGCATCTGGCAGCACGCCAAGCAGATCACCGGCGCGAGCTTCGGCGGCGGCACGGACGGGCTGGTCGTGCGCTGGGGCGACGGTGAGCTGACCCAGTACACCCACGTCGACGCCAAGGGCTTCCACGGGGAGAAGCAGCTCGCCAAGGCCAAGAACACCACCTGGCCACACGCCACGCAGATCACGGCGGGCCGCTACTCGGCCAACCAGCAGCGCGACGACCTGCTCGTGACCTGGGACGACGGCCGCGTCACCCTCCACCCCGACCTCAACGCCAACGGCGTGGCGGACAAGACCCGGAAGGTGCTCGTCAACAAGAACACCACCTGGACGCACGCTACCCAGATCAGCGCCGGGGAGTTCACCGGCAAGAAGACCATGGACCTGCTGGTGCGGTGGTCGGACGGCGAGGCCACCCTCTACCCGGGCGTCGACACCGCGGGCTTCCACGGCGAGACCAGCGTCCGCCCGAAGAAGTCCTACTGGACCAATGCCACCGCGATGGCCGGTGGCGCGTTCGTCGCCAACGACCGGTCCACCGATGTCATCGTCTCCTGGGCCAACGGGTCGGTCAGTCTCTACCCGGGTGTGGACGCCGCGGGAACACACAAGGAAATCAAGATCGTGAACTGAAGTCGTTCTCGATGGTGACGACAGCGACTCCCGTTCGGCGAGTCCGACGTCAGCGGGCCAGCTGCTTTTCGAGGAGGGTGACGGCGTACGTGCTGCCGTCCGTCCCCTCCTTGAAGGGCTGCTCCCCGACGACGGTGTAACCGGCGTCCTCGTAGTACGTGCGCAGCCGCGGGTTGGCGGAGAGGCAGTCCAGCCGGGACCACGCCCGCCCCGCCCCGGCTATCCGCCGCTCGGCATGCGCCAGCATCGCCCGCCCGGTCCCGGCCGGTGCCCGGTCGCGGTCCACCATCAACCGGTGCACATAGCCCGCCTCCGGCGGCTGCGGCCCCCACGCGGGCTCATCCCGCCACCACAGTTCGAACGCACCCACGGCCCGCCCGCCGGCCTCCGCGAGCCACACCTCGCCCTCTTCGACCCGCAGCCGGAAGTGCTCCTCGCCCTTCCCGCCGGGCTGCCACTGGTCGATGCCGTTCGCCTGCATCCAACGGGCCGCGGCGTCGTACAGCACGACCAGCCCCAGCAGATCGTCGCCGCCGGAGGTCAGCCGGAAGGTGATCTCGTTCATGGGCCGATTCTGTCTCGCTGCTTTGCCTTGCTTCCCACGTTTTTGTCTTTCCCGCCGTGGGGGTTGTTCGCTGTTTGTCGCCCGCTGCGCGGTGCGCTCGCCGTTGCGCCTCTCCGCTGCGCTTTGCCGTGCGCCCCACGTTGTCGGCTTGTTCGCCGTTGCGCCTGGCGGCGGGCTGGGGTCGCTGCGCGGGGCTGTTGGGTGCGGTGCCGCTCCTCCGGACTTCGTCCTGCGGCGCGTCCCCTCCCGTTGGGGGATGGGGAATGGCTGGTGGGGGTGTTCGTAGGTGGTGCGGTGCTGCTTGTGGATCACGTGGAAACGCGCACGTCGGTGGCCCGCCCCCACTCACTTTTACTTTCTCCACTCACGGGAGGGGACGGGCCGGAGGGGCCTGGTGTGTGGACGTAAAGCGAAGCAGTCCACACACCAGGCCCCGGAGGACCGTCACCGCACCCGACAACCACCGCCCGCCGCAGGCGCAACGGCGAGACACCACCACGGCGGGAAGCCGAAAACGTGGGCCGAAAGCAAAGCGCAGCGGACGGGCGCAACGGCGAGACACCACCACGGCGGGAAAGCCAAAAACGTGGGAAAGACTAAGCGAAGCGCCCTACGCGAGAGGCCAGGTCGGCGAACATCCCGTCCGTAGGGTCGTCGGCCAGGATCTGGCGGACGACCTGGGCCATCCGCTCGTCGTACGCGGCGCTCACCGTCGCCAGCGCCGCGAAGTCGTGCACCAGCTGCCGTTCCAGCTCCTTGCGGGGGATCGGCCGCCCGTCCAGCCACAGCAGTGCGGTGGTCTCGGCCAGTGAGATCCAGGAGCGGACGACCAACTCCAGCCGGGGGGCGGGGTCGGGGATGCCGAGATGGGCGAGGATCTGCACGTAGGCGGCGTGCCGGACCCCGTCGATCATCGCGCTGGTGCGGGTCGAACCGATCGCCGGGCCGCCGCGCATCAGCGCCGAGAAGCCGGGGCCGTGTTCCTCGACGAAGTCGAAGAAGCGTTCCATGACCCGCAACAGCCGGGCGCCGAGCGGACCTTCGTGCGGCTCCACGAACCGTGCCGTGAGTTCCTCGGCGGCCCGCCGCAGCGCGGCCTCGTACAGCTGCTGCTTGCCCGGGAAGTAGTGGTAGACCAGCGGCCGGGAAATACCGGCCGCCTCGGCGACCTCGTCGATCGACACATCCTCGGGGGAACGGTGGCTGAAGAGGTCGAGTGCGACGGCGATCAGCTGCTCGCGCCGCTCCTCGACGCCCATCCTGCGGCGCGTCCCGGTCGTCATGCGAAACAGCCTAACGATCCGGGGCGCTCCATGGAATCGCAGGTGGAATCACAGATCGAGCACGAGTTGGGCGGGGCCTGTACGGACGGACGAGGACGCGTCCGGCGGGGTGACGACGTCCGTCCGCGAGGTGATCCGCGGCAGACGGCCTACGGGACAACCCCACAGCCCAGCCCAGCCCAGCCCAGCCCAACCCAGTCCAGCCGAGTCCAGTTCGGCCCAGCCCAGCCCAGCCCAGCCCAGCCCAGCCCTTGGCTCCGGCCTTCAGCTCAGCCCTCGGCCCGGCGCTCAGCCCAGCCCCTTGATCCCCCTGCCGTTCGCCAGTTGTCCCTTCAGCTCCGCGCGGTCGCCCGCCTTCGCCGGGAGGGACAGCAGGCGGCCGGGGGCCTGGCCGTGCACGCTGCCGGTTGCGGTGATCGAGGTGACCTGGCTGCTGCCCGCCGCCAGCAGCCACCACTGGCCGGTGGTGGCCTTCCACAACACCCCGGCCAGGGCGCGCGGCGCCCGGGGGCCGCAGGCCGTACCGCCCTCGGTGCGCGCCGCCACCGTGCCGGCCGCATAGGGCCGCCCGCCCGGCGCCGGTGTCTGGATCTGTGCCATCGTCCGGCTGCCCGCACCGCGCCAGGTCTCGGCGCGGGTGCACAGCCAGGCCGCGTCGCCCGCGCCCCCGGGCAGTGGCTGGTGGGCGAATTCCCAGGCGTTCACGGCGCGGACGCCCATCCCGCGCACGGCGGGCAGCTGGCAGGCCGTGCGCGCCCAGGCGGTCCTGGCCCGCGGTGCGCTCACCTCGCCCGGCTTGCGTGGTGTGCCGTACGTCAGCCGGGCCGGGGTCAGTTCACCGAGATCGGTGAGCAGCCGGCCGCCCATCCGCAGGGCCGGCCAGGTCGTGCACTTCTCCGCGGGCTGCGGAGTGGGCACCGCGCTGGTCATCCCGCTCGCCCCGATCGTCACCGGCCGGGCCGCCACGTCCGGCTTGACCAGGTCGGTCAGCCGCGCCGACTTCACCCAGGGGGCGGTCAGATACCGGATGTTGCCCTGCGTACGGCTGACGACCAGCGCGCTCGCGGAAGCGGCCGCCGCGCCGTCCGTGCGCGCGAAGTCCAGCGCCGCGCCCGTGCCGTCGCTCTGCCCCTCGCCGTCCGCCGCCTCCGCGTAGCGGATCACCCGCAGCCCGTCGTGGAGGAGCACCACCACCACGTGGTCCACCACGCCGGCGAACAGCAGCTGGGCTGGGCCGGACGCCGGGCCGGCCGGGGTGCCGGGCGTCGCCGAGACCTGCACCCCGGCCCCGGGCCTGGCCCACACGGCCAGCGCCCGCCGCAGCAGCGCCTTGTCGTGGATCCGGTCGCCGCGGGCGGGCCAGGCCGAGAAGTCCTGCCGTGCGGCGCCCTTCCAGGCGGTCGCGGAGGTCACCGCGAGCTTTCCGGGATCCAGGGCCGCTTCGGCCGCCGCGTTCTGTGCGTACGGCGGGGCGGCGGCGCCGTCCGGGCCCCAGCCGTCGCCCGGCAGCCCCAGCAGGGCCCCGCACACCAGCACCGCCACACCGGCCGTCAGCACCGCCCGGCCGTGCTGCCGCCGCCGGATCAGATCCGTCGGCCGGGCCTGTAGGGCGCACGGGTCGAACTCCGCCGACTCCAGCAGCGACCGGTCCCGGCTGCCGGCCGGCGTCGCGGCCCGCTCCGCCTCCTCCAGCGCCTCACGGGGATGCGCCACCCCGGCGGCCTCCAGCACCCGGCGGGTCTCGGGCGCACTCAGCCGCTCCAGATCGCGCAGCACGAACGCCGCCCGGCCCGGCCCGGACAGCGCCGACAACGCCTGGTCCAGCGCCAGTTCGTCGGCGCCCCCGGAACGCGGGAAGAGCCGCAGCCCCCACACCTGGGGGAGCGGGGGCGGCGGTACCGGCAGCCACCGGCGCGAGCGTCCCGCGGCCAGGGCGGTGCGCAGGACCCGCAGCCGTACGAAGGCATAGCCGGGGTCGATCGCCGCGTCCGTGCCGGCGCGCTGGGCGGGCAGGCCGAGTCCGCGGGTGGAGCTGCGCTGCCGCGGCAGGGTCCGCTGCACCACTCCGTGGGCGGCCAGCACCCGCCGGCTGCGGCCCTGGCCCGCCGGCAGGACGAGATAGGCCAGCCGGACCAGCCGGGGGTAGTGCTCGACCAGCGCCGCCTCGGCCTGCTCGACGTCGATGACGTCACCGATGTCCTCGAGGCTGCCGGGTGAGGTGCGGTCCGGACGCTGGGGTGTCGCTTGCTGCTGCTTCACGTTCGGTGAAACGAGTGATTCCTGTGATGGTCACCGGCCCTCCCGGGCGCCCTGACGGGTGACCGCACACGGCTGCGGCCACCGCGGTGCGCCGACCGTGGTGGCCGCTGGCGGTCTCCCACGGAGACCGGGGAGACACCCCCTGGGGCCTGTCGTTTGGATCAGGCCCCAGATCTGCCGGTCCGGCCGGCTTCAGCGCTGGAGGTCGAACTCGCCGTCCCGCGCGCCGAGTACGAACGCCCGCCACTCCGCCTCGGTGTAGCGCAATACCACATCGGGGTCCGTGGAGTTGCGCATGGCCACCGCGCCCCGCTCCAGGAAGGCGATCTCCACGGCCTCCTCGGCGTCGCCGGGGGCGCGCTGCCAGGTGGCGTCGGAGATGTCGAGGGCGTAGAGCCACTCCTTCTCAGCTGCGGCACTCATACCGTGATCCCCTCGCTCGTGGTCCGTTGCCGGTCAGCGTACGCGGCGCTCAGGCCGGGTTCCACCGGCGGAATTCCGCCGTCCCGCGGTCCCCGGTCGCGGAGTTGGCGGCGGACTGGTGCAGACCGGTGTCCTGCCGGGCGGCGGCTCCGGGGACGGTCACGGTGGCGATTTCGCGCCAGGTCGCGCCGTCGTCGGTGGAGCAGGAGCCGGTGTACGTACCGCCGCCCGCGCCGTCCTTCCCGCGGGTCAGGCGGAGCAGGACGGGCGCGGTGATGCCGGTGATCCGCCGGTAGGTGTCCAGGGCGCCGTCGCCGTTGGCGTCATGGGACAGCACGACGCCGTTGGCGGGGGTGACGGACAGGTTGAGGAAGCCGAGGGCGTCCGGTGTGCCCGGGGCGGACGGCGTGCTGAGGCGGTTGCGGACGATGAGGCCGGCGCGGGCCCAGGGGCCGGTCGGGTCCTGGGAGGTGACCTCGACGGTGACCGAGCCGCCGGCGGTGAGCGCGCCCGGCCGGTAGACCGCGCCGAACTCGGCGGTGGCCTTCCACAGGTCCGCGCCGCCGCCGTTGACGGCCAGCCGGTCGCCCAGCTGGCCGAAAACCGCCGCATTGGTGGTGACGGTCCTGAGCTCGTCGTCCAGCGGTCCGGCCACGAAGAGGGTGCCGTGCTGCGCCGCGCGGACCCGTGGCTCGCCCTTCGGGCCGTAGTCGGCGGTGAGGTCGTAGGGGAGCGGGTGCAGCGGGGTCTTCAGGGGGCCGGCGGGGGCGGTGACCTGCCAGTGGGCCCGGCCGGTGCCGCCGGGCGGGAGCGACGGCAGCGACACCGGGCCCGACGCGGTGGCCTCGACGCCGGTCAGCGCGAAGTCCACCCGGCCGGTCGCCCGCAGGCCGTTGACGTTGCGCAGCGCCGCGGTGACGGTGGCCCGGCCGCCCGGCGGCAGGGCGGACGGATCGGCGGTGACCGTGACGGTGCCCTGGTACGGGGCCTTGGCGAGGGTGTCGTGGACCCGCCGGGCGGTGCGGTACGCGTCGGTCGTCGGGCGCAGCGGATGGCCGGTGCGGGCGCGGGTCCAGGGCTCTTCCAGGGCGTACCAGTCGAAGGTCTTCGGCGGCCGGTCCGCGGCCAGCGCATCCGAGAGTTCGTCCAAGTACGCCTGCCACTGCGGGAGATGGACCTCGCCGATCAGGCCGTGCCAGTCGCGGTTGGCGTAGTTGGCGAGCGAGCCGCCGTCGGCGGTGGCCCGGTCCGCCCAGGTGGTGATCAGCGCACGGGCACTGTGTTCCAGCCGCGCCTCCTCCTCGGGGCCGGTCGCCATGGCCCTGGCATCCGCCAGCCACGGCCCGAGGAGGAACAGCCGGTGCCCGCCGGTGACCTCGTCGCTGAGCCGCATCAGCCGCAGCCACAGCCCGGACAGCGCACCGAAGGCCGCCCGGTCCTTGCGCCGGTAGGCCTCCTGGAGCTGCCCGATCAGCTGCCAGGACCGGTTGGCGAGGGCCTGCCGGGCTGCATCCGTCAGATCGTGGCGGTAGGCGTCGCTGCCGCGCAGCGCGGGGCGGACCCGCAGCAGCGCGGCGAACGCGGTGTCGAACCCCGCCGGGTCGAAGGCCGGGGTGTGGGTGGCCCAGACCGTGCCGGAGCGGGCGGCGAGGCTGGGGCGGGCGGCGAAGACCGAGTCGTGCGGACGGCCGTCCTTGCTGGAGATCTCGTACGCGCTGGTGCGCAGCGCGGCGTACGCGGCGCGGGCTCCTTCGTCGCGGGCGCCGTAGCGGAGGTCGGCATAGCCGTCGAACCAGGCCGTGCGGTCCACCGGGCGCTCCCGCCAGGCCAGTTCGCTGAACAGCTCGAAGGCGGCCGGGTCGCGTTCGGCGGCCTCCGGCATGTACGCGGTCCCGGCGAGCCTGCTGCCCGGCTTGTCGCGCCAGGCGGTGAAGCGCTCGGCCCAGATGTGGGTCTTGGCGCCGATGGTGGTGCGGCCGCCGAAGTTGGGGATGGAACCGAAGGCGTACGGCACCCCGCCCCAGTCCCGCTCCCGGTCGGTGACCGTGTCCAGGTCGCTGAGGCCGTCCACGATCAGCATCCGGTCGTGGTCGACGGCGTCCAGGAGATCGCGCCGGGGGTTCTCCTGCCAGCCCAGGATCACCCAGGTGGCGTCGGGGCGGGCGGTGCGCAGCGCCTTCTCGACGGCGCGGGCGGCGTCCGGTACGGGGACGTCCCCGGGGTCGCCGCCCTCGTGCAGCAGATCCATCTTGAAGTGGTCGGCGGGGCCGAGGAGTTGGAGCTGGTGGCGGTAGAAGGAGGCGGCGGCCGCGGCGAAGGCGTCGGTGCGCGGATCGAGCCAGTCGGGGCGCTTGAGGCCGGACCAGGTGCCCTGCGGCACGGTGCGCGCCCCGGGGTTGCGGGCGGCGAACCCGTCCGGGACGGTGCCGAAGTAGCCGGGCAGGACGGGACGCATGCCGAGCGCGCGCAGCCGGTCGGTGATTTTTCGTCCCAACTCGGCGCGCTTGTCGATCAGTTGGCGGCTGAGCGGGCCGTCGTAGCCGCTCATGTTCTGCAACAGCCACCACGGCTGGTGCGAGGGGGCCGGGAGCCAGCCGCGGGCCTCGGTGTCGGAGTAGCCGAAGTCGGTCAGCAGCCGGTGGTAGACGGCCTCGGAGCCCGGGGTGACCAGCACCTCGTTCACCCCGTGCAGCGCCAGCACATCGATCATCCGCTCCCAGTGCGGCCAGTCCGCGTACGGGGCGGTGTAGCCGTCGTGGGTGTCGTTGAGGGCGAAGCGGTGCGGCAGAGAGGTGGCCCGCTCCATCGGGGAGGTCGGGGCGGGCAGCCGGTCCGGCAGCGCCGTCTGGTCGCCGGCCCACGACAGATGGGCCCGGCAGGTGTACTTGAGGTACCAGTGCACGCCGGTCAGCAGCACCGCGGGGGTGGTCCCGGAGACCGTGATCCGGCCCGTCCGGCCCTCCACCCGGAAGCGGTCGGCGTCGCCGTCCGGGGCGAGCGGCACCAGCTGGAACTGATCGGCGTGCCGGGGCAGCAGCCGGGCCAGTGCCGCCTGCGCCGGTGCGGTGTCATCCGCCCGTGCGGTGTCGTACGCCGGTGCCCGCTCCCGGCTCCGGGCCAAAGCCCCGGCGGGGGCGGCCCCGCCGAGCGCCGCTCCGGCGCCGATCGCTCCGGCGGTTCCCAACAGTGCGCGTCGTGACGGTCGGCTCACGTGTGCCCCCACGGCTCGGTGGTAACAACAGTCCCGTGCGGGGGCACGCTAACGGTCGGTCAGCCGCGGTCCAAGGGGGCCAGGGCCGTCGGCGTCCGTCGGCTGGGGGGATCCGATGGCGGTAGGGGGAGTACGCCCCCGGCCCCCGGACGGCGGCGACCAGTGTTCTGCGGACCCTCACCCGTTCGCTCCCTGGGCTTCACGCGCCCGGCCGTCGGGCACGGGAACAGTCTCCCGCGTAGAGAAGGGCCAGGTCATCGGGTGAACACCCCCTCCCCAGGGGTGTCACCGGCACCACTGCGGAGCAGTGCAACGGCTGCCCCGCGCGGCCCGCAGGCCCCGCTGTCTCACCGCCCCGTCGACTCGCACAGCCTCCCCACTCCCCAAGGAGGGCTCTCATGAGCATGGCATCGACTGCGTCCGCCGCCGTCCCCCGCACCACTCCCGTCCCCGCCCCGGCATCCGCCCCCGCCGACCCCGGCTACACCGCCGAGATCGCCGGCACCCGCGAGCAGATCCGCGCCGCACAGCGGCTGCGCCACCAGGTCTTCGCCGAGGAGATGGGCGCGACCCTGCACTCCCCGCTGGCCGGCCACGACATCGACGCCGTCGACGAGCTCGCCGACCACCTTGTCGTCACCCACACCGCCACCGGCGAAGTGGTCGGCACCTACCGGCTGCTGCCGCCCGGCCGCAGCCCGCGGCTGTACTCCGACGGCGAATTCGACCTCGGCGCCCTGGCGGAGCTGCGCCCCTCCCTCATCGAGGCCGGCCGCTCCTGTGTGCACCCCGGCCACCGCAGCGGCGCCGTCATGACCCAGATGTGGGCCGCGCTCGCCCGCTACACGCTGCTCTCCGGCCACCGCTACCTCGCCGGCTGCGCCTCCGTCCCGCTCGCCGACGGCGGCACCGCCGCCGCCCACGCCTGGGGACTGGGCCGGGCCCGCTACGCCGCACCGCCCGAGCTCCAGGTCACCCCGCACCACCCCTGGCACTCCACGCTCCCCGTCCCCGGCCGCCCCAGCCTCGCCCAACTGCCGCCGCTGCTCCGCGGCTATCTGCGCATCGGCGCGTTCATCTGCGGCGCGCCCGCCCACGACCCCGAGTTCGATGTCGCCGACTTCTTCGTCGTCCTGGACATGGAGCGGCTGGGCGACCGCTACCGGCGCTACTTCCTGGGGGAGCGGTGAACGGTCCCTGGGACGTCTGGTCCGACTGCACCCCGGACTGCGCCGCACACGCCCTGCCGCGCGTACCGGCGACCCGTATCGCCCGCCGCGGCGCCGCGTTCGCCCACACCGTGCGGCGGGCGCTGACGGACGGCGAGCGGATGGCCGACCCGGTACGGCTGCGCGCCCATGCCGGGGCGCTGCTCAAGGCCCTCGGCGTCCGCGTCGAGGGCGCGGCCTCCCTCACCGCGGGGGACGGCACCGGCACCCTCATCGTCCTCAACCACATCTCCTGGCTCGACATCCTCGCCCTGCTCGCCGTCGAACCGGTCACCCTGCTCGCCAAGCGCGAGGTCGGCGGCTGGCCGGTCGTCGGCGGCCTCGCCCGCAGGGCCGGTACGCACTTCATCGACCGTACGAGCCCCCGCCGGCTGCGGCACACCGTCCAGGAGGTGGCCGAACTGCTCGGCTCCGGACGGTCGGTGGCGGTCTTCCCGCAGGCCACCACCTGGTGCACGGCCGACCGGGGCACCTTCCGCCGGGCCACGTTCCAGGCCGCCCTCGACGCGGGTGCGCCGGTCCGCCCGGTGACCCTCGCCTACACCCAGCAGGGGCTGCCCAGCACGGTGGCCGCGTTCTGTGGCGAGGACACCTTCGCCGCCTCGCTGCGCCGGGTGCTCGCCGCCCGTGCGCTGACCGTCCGGGTCACCGCGCATCCGGTGCTGACGACGGCGGACGGGCGCCCGGACCGGCGGGAGTTGGCGGAGCTGGCGGCGCGCGCGGTGTTGGGCGGCCGGCCGGGAACGGGTGCGGTGGTACGGCAGGCGCCCGCGCGGCCCGCACTCCTGCCCGCGGTGCCGCGGCCGGGTTCCTCCGTGCCGGATGCTCCTGTGCGGGACACCCCGGCCCATGTTTGAGCAGCTGGACCAGCTCACCGAGCCGCTTCAGGGCATGCTGGGCTCGCCCTGGCTGTGGCTGATCGTCCTGCTGGTGTCCGGCCTCGACGCGCTGCTGCCGTTCATGCCGAGCGAGACCACCGTGGTCCTGGTCGCCGTGCTCATCGGTCCCGACCTGCCGCTGCTCGCCCTGCTGGCGGGCGTCGCGGCGGCCGGGGCACTGGCCGGTGACTGCCTCGGCTATGCGGTGGGACGGTACGCGGGCCCGCGCGCGATCGCCCGGCTGCTGCGGGGCGAGCGAGGCCGGGCCCGGCACACCAGGGCCCGCGCGCGCATCGAACGGCATGCCGCGCTGCTCGTCGTCGCCGGCCGCTTCCTGCCCGGTGGCCGGGTGGTGGCGGCGCTGTCCACCGGGAGTGTCCGCTTCCCGCTGCGCCGCTTCGTCCTGCTGGACGCGCTGGGCGCGGGCATCTGGGCGGTGTGCAGCGCCGCGCTCGGAGCTCTGGGCGGCGCGGCGCTCACCGATTCCCCGGCGAAGGCGATGCTGCTGGCCTCCGGGGCCGGGGTGGTGGTGGCGTGCGGTGTGGGATGTCTGCACCGGCGGGCGCCCCGGAGGACGGGGAACGGATCCGCCCCGGGGCGCGAGCGCTCTCCGGCCGGGCGGGGGAGCGGCTCCCCGCCCGGCCGCGGCCCCGCCAGGAGGGCCGCTGAGCCCCGGCCTCAGAGACTCGGCACGTACTTGTAGCCGACCCGCCGCACCGTCACGATCGACGACCGGTGCGCGGCGCCCAACTTGCGGCGCAGCCGGGCGACATGGACATCGACCGTACGGCCGTCGCCGACGTGCCCGTAGCCCCACACCGTGGTCACCAGCTGGTCGCGGGTGTGCACCCGGTGCGGATGTGCCACCAGATGGGCCAGCAGCTCGAATTCGAGGTAGGTCAGGTCCAGCGGCCGGCCCTGGACCTGCGCGGTGCGCTGTTCGGGGTCGATCCGCACGATCTCGTCGCCGGTCGGCGCGCTCACCACGGGCTCGGCGGCCGGCGGCGCGGCCGCGACCTGCTCGGCAGGTACGAGGACGAGATAGCCGACCATCGGCGGCTGGCCCGGCAGCGCGGGCAGGCTGTGCTGCGGCGCCGGAAGCCAGGTGGCGCCGGAGTTCAGCAGCTCGGACACCGACTGGAGGCTGTGGTCCGGAGCGGCTCCGCCCGGGGCGGTGGCGGGCAACGGGTGGGCCTCGTCGGGTGCTACGGCGCGCAGGCGGTGACGGTGCGGGTGCGGGGCGGGCTGGGCGGGGAGGGGGGCCGTCGCGGAACCGGCAGTCAGGGTACGGACGTTCGTCATCAGGAGTCAGCTCTTTCGCGCAGAGGGGCGTCGGGGACGTCGTGCGCGCGGGCAGGGCGTGGAACGCCGGTCAGCGGCGTCGGTGAGGCGTGTGCGGGCCCGCGCTCAGTGCGCGCGGCAACACAGACGGTCGAATGCGTGCGCCTGCCGGGACGGCCAGAAAGGCTCGAGGTCGCTGCGACCCGTCGCGGTGTCTGTAAGGCTGGCCATGGCACCTATTGAACCAGACAGTCGGTGATCTGTCCCTTGGGTGGACGGCCCTTTGACGGGATTCCGCCGCGGCGGAGCCGCGCAGGTACCGGGACCGGGGGCGACCCGGTCCCGACTCCGCTTTTCCGTAGGGGAGTTGGCGAACCTCCGGGGGTCGGGCGGGTGGCTGGAATCCACTTCGCGGGGCATGTTCCGGTATAGGTGGCGGCATGCGGATATCTGCGGGATGCGCCGTTCGCGCCTGGATGCGCGCCCCGGGTTCATGCCCCGCTGCCGCGGTCTGGGCTCACGTCCCGTTCTCACGGTCTGGGCTCATGCCCCACTTCCCCGCCCAGGGTTCATGCTCCGCTTTCACGCCCCGGGCTCACGCCCGGATCTGCGAGTTCGCCCCCGTTCGTCCTTCCGCCCCCGCCCGTATCCCCGTGCCGACCCGCATCCCCGTCCCCAGCGCCACCCCGATCACGAGTGCTGCCAGATGCCCGACGTCGGTGAACGTCCGCCCGCGGCGCAGTACGGGGCGTACGCCCAGCGCCAGCAGACCGGCCGTCGCCGCGGCCCGCGCGCCGTGGTGCGGGACGGTCGCGGCGAGGGCGCCCACGGTGGCGTTGAAGCCGTAGCTCGCTCCGACGTCGATGGCCCGCGCGGTGGTGTCCGGCGGCTCCGCACCGGTTTCCCCGGCGGCGTGGGCGGCGGAGACGCCGGGGGAGGCCCTGGTGGTGGCGGAGGAGGGGGCGCCTTCCCGCGTCCGCCGGCGCAGCGCCCCGTAGACCAGCAGACTGGCCCCCGCATGGCCGGCCGCGAACACCCCTGCCGCACGCCATACGCCCCATCGCGCCTCGGCCGTGCCGAGGGCGGCGAGCAGCGCGGCGCCGTACGCCACCGGCAGCGGCTCCTCGACGAACACCGCGCTGGTGGCCAGCGTCTGCCACCGCCCGGCCCGCAGATTGTCGACGTTGGTGGAGTGCGTGCGCAGCAGCTCCGTACGCCGCCGGCCGGGCAGCCGCGCGGTGGCGTACGCGCCGAGCTGCACGGCGCCGACATACAGCGACGCGGCCCAGGGAACGCCGGCCGGCAGGCCACGCGGTGCGGTGGTCCGCAGGACGCGCGGTACAGCGGCCGGCAGACCACGCGAGAGGGCCGTCGGGAGGCCGCGCGACAGGGAGACCGGCAGGGCGCGTGGTACGGCTCGCGACAGACGACCGGACGCTTTCCTCCGCGATGCGGTGCCCGGCATCTCAGGCCCCCGTCCGCGGCAGTCTCTTGCGCCAGTCCAGCGGGGCGACCTCGATGACCCGGTCCGGATCGCCGTCCCACTGCGCCGGCAGGCCCGCCTCGGCGAACGCCGCCACCACGGCCCGTCCGACGCCGGCCCGGTCCTGCGGGGAGGCCTCCCCGGTGTCCGCGTAGGCGCCGTAGCGGACCGACAGGCCATGGCCCTGCACGGCCGACTCGGTGTCCTGGAAGTGGAAGAAGACGAAGCCCCGGTCTCCTTCGCCGCGTTCGGCCGCTATCTCGCCGAGCGCGCAGTTGCTGCAACAGCTGAAGTTCATCCGGGCGGTCAGGCCCCGGGCGTCCAGCGCCTCGAAGGCCTGCTCCACCCGGTCGGCGTCGGTCACCGCGGGCCACTCGGCCTGCTCGGCGAGCCGCTCCTCCCACAGGCCCCCGACGATCCGTCGCGCCTCGTCCAGAGAGACCTGGGGATCCTCGGGGCCGAAGGCCTCACAGACACCCTGGGCGACCTCATGGAAGTCCCAGAAACCGGAACATATGTCCTTGCGGGCCCGCTCCTCGGCGGCCGCGCGGGTCTTCGTGTCCAGGCCGGGCGTCGAGTAGAGATCCGCCGGCTGCCAGTCGAGCGCCGTACGCCAGGCCGCGCCGCCGCGCGCCCAGTCCAGGAAGAGCCCGACGACCCGCTCGGTATCGTCGCTCTCCGCGCGGAAGTGCCGCTCCGGAGCGCCGTCGCGGTACTCGACCGAGAACGGCCCGTCGCCGTCCCGCCAGGTCTGCACGAACACCTGGGCCTGTTCGGGGAGCCGCTCGACGACCACGAAATGGTCGTCGTCGGCGCCGATCCGCCGCACCAGCCCGGCGAGTTCGGCTTCGGCCGGGCGCGCGCGGTCCGGCCCGGTCTCGGTCTTGACGCTGATCGCTAGCATGCCCCCAGCGTGCCAGCCGCCACTGACAAACGGCCCCTGAACTGCGCCCGCTTGCGCTTTCCTGTGCCCGCGAGGGCCGAGCGGCACGGGCGAAGGGGCCGGACCACAGTGGTCCGGCCCCTTCGCCCGTCGTTCCGGAGACGTCAGATCTGCTCGCGCCGCGCCAGCTCCGTGCAGCAGGTGTCCACCATCAGCCGGGTGACCACATACGGGTCGACGTTGGCGTTCGGACGCCGGTCCTCGATGTAGCCCTTCTTCTCGACCTCGACCTGCCAGGGGATCCGCACCGAGGCGCCGCGGTCGGAGGCGCCGTAGGAGTACGCGTCCCAGGGGGCGGTCTCGTGCGCGCCGGTCAGCCGGTCCTCGATGCCGGTGCCGTACTGGCGGACGTGCTCCAGCGGCTTGTCGTCCAGGCCCAGCGCCTCACAGGCGGTGATGATCGCGTCGTAGCCCTCCCGCATCGCGCGGGTGGAGAAGTTGGTGTGCGCGCCCGCGCCGTTCCAGTCGCCCTTGGCCGGCTTGGCGTCCAGCGAGGCGGTGACGCCGAAGTCCTCCGCCACCCGGTGCAGCAGCCAGCGGGCCACCCACATGTGGTCCGAGACCTCCAGCGCGGGCAGCGCGCCCACCTGGAACTCCCACTGGCCGGGCATGACCTCGGCGTTGATGCCGGACAGGCCGAGACCGGCCGCCAGGCACAGGTCGAGATGCTTCTCGACGATCTCCCGGCCGAAGATGGCGTCGGCGCCCACACCGCAGTAGTAGTCGGCCTGGGGGGCCGGGTAGCCGCCGCCCTCGGGGAAGCCGAGCGGGCGGTCGCCCTTGAGGAAGGTGTACTCCTGCTCGATGCCGAAGATGGCTTCCTGGTCGGCGAACCGCTCCGCGACCGGACGCAGCAGCGCACGGGTGTTGGAGGGGTGCGGGGTGAGGTCGGTGTGCAGCACCTCGCACAGCACCAGCAGGTGGTCGCCGCCGCGGATCGGGTCCGGGCAGCTGAAGACCGGCTCCAGCACGAGGTCCGAGGCGTGGCCTTCGGCCTGGTTGGTGCTGGACCCGTCGAAGCCCCACCGGGGCAGCTTGCTGCCGTCGGCCAGAATCCTGGTCTTGGAGCGGAGCTTGGCGGTCGGCTGGGTGCCGTCGATCCAGATGTACTCGGCCTTGATGCTCACGGGGTCCTCTTCACGGGGGGTGCGGGGTACGGTGCGGGCGTACCGCCGCACTCTCGCAACGCGCTATTTCTCGTCCGTTGCCCGTTTGTGAACCACAGGTTACCGAGCCGGACATCCCGGCGTTCCTAAGGTTTTCCACCCGAGCTACCTGGGATTTCCGGTGTAAATGTGCCCGTCGTCACATCATTCCGATGTGGCGGAGGTATCCGGGGGGCGCTTCTGCGTCACCGTACGACGTGCGCGCGGAGCACCCCGGCCGGCCCCTCGGCCCCCGGGCCACCGGCCCTCGGCCCATGGCGCGGCCGCGGCGAAATCGGCGCCCCGGCCCGCACCCCGCGGGACACTGGCCCCATGACGACCCCGCGCATCGGACTTCTCGGCACCGGACCCTGGGCGCGGAGCGTCCACGCCCCCGCCCTCGCCGCGCATCCCGGCGTCCGGTTCGCCGGCATCTGGGGGCGCAGGCCGGAGGCGGCCGCCGCGCTGGCCCAGGCCCACCGCACCCGCCCGTACGAGACCCCCGACGAGCTGTTCGCGGCCTGCGACGCCGTCGCGATCGCCCTGCCGCCGTCCGTCCAGGTCCCGTTGGCGGTCCGCGCCGCCGAGGCCGGCTGCCATCTCCTCCTGGACAAGCCGGTGGCCACCTCCGTGTCCGAGGCGCGCGCCGTCGCCGTGGCCGCCGACCGGGCGGGCATCGCCTCGGTGGTCTTCTTCACGGCGCGCTTCGGGGAGCAGGAGGGGGAGTGGATCGCTGCCCAGGCCGCGGTCGGCGGCTGGTTCACCGCGCATGCCGACTGGCTCGGCTCGGTCTTCGCCGACGACAGCTCCAGCCCGTACGCCGACTCGCCCTGGCGCCGCGAGAAGGGCGGCCTGTGGGACGTCGGCCCGCATGTGCTGTCGGTGCTGCTGCCGGTCCTCGGCGATGCGGAAGCGGTCACCGCGACCCGGGGTCCGGACGATGCGGTGCTGCTGACGATGCGCCACGGCAG
Organism: Streptomyces sp. MCA2; assembly: GCF_023544705.1. Lineage (NCBI taxonomy): Bacteria > Bacillati > Actinomycetota > Actinomycetes > Kitasatosporales > Streptomycetaceae > Streptomyces > Streptomyces sp. MCA2. Next base: position 77,920 of record NZ_JAMJFM010000028.1, on the reverse strand, counting down.
TGGCGCGGCCAGTTCGGCGACGGTCGGCCTGACCGCGCCCGCCGCGGCGGCGGGCGTCGAGGTCACCCTCCGCGGCACCGCGGGCGTCACCTCCCTGCCCCGCCGCCAGGACGGCCCCGACGTGGCCTACCACCACGCCGTCGACGCCCTGCTCACCGCCGCCGATACCGGACTGCCCAACGCCTGCGACATCCACTTCGGCCTCCGGGTCACCGAGATCCTGGCGGCGGCGGAGGAATCGCTCCCCGCTCTCATGTCTCACGGGTCATGACTACATGGCGAAATTGGTCGTGGAGGGCATGAGCGAACGTCCGTAGCGTCATGGGTGTGACCCCTTCGTCACGCACCCGCCACCGCCCGAAGGAACCCGCCGCCATGACGCCTGCCACCGGCTTCACCAGCTATGCCGACGCCCTCCTCGCCGCCCTCGCCCGTGACCCGTCCCGTACCGCGGTGACCGTGGACGGCGGCGAGGAGGTCACCGCGGGCGCCTTACACGCCACCGTCCACCGCATGGCGGCGGTGCTCGCCGGCCGCGGCATCGGCCGCGGCCGGACCGTCTGTCTCCTCAGCGGCAACCGCCCCGAGGTCCTCGCCGCCCGTTACGCCGCGGGCCTCCTCGGCGCCCGGGTGGTCTTCCTCTACGACGGCATGGCCGCCGAGACCCTGGCCCGGATCGCCACGAGCGCGGAGGCCGCCCTGCTCCTGGTCGACCCGGCACTCCACGCCACCGCACGGGCGCTGCTCCACCACACCCGGGGCCCGTTCCCCGAGGTCATGACCCTGGGGGAGGGAGCCGGCGATCTGGGCGCCGACCTGCTCGCCGCCTGCGCCGCGCTCCCCGCCACCCCCGAGGTGCCGAGCGCCGCCCGGCCCGAGGACGACTGGTGCATCCGGCACACCGGCGGCACGACCGGCATCCCCAAGGGGGTCCGGATGGCGCACGCCCCGTATGCCGGGATGCTGATCCACCACCGCATGGAAGCCGCCGGCGAGCCGCCCCGCTTCCTGGCCTGCACGCCGCTCGCCCACCTCGCGGGCATCTTGGCCGATGCCACGCTCGTGGCCGGCGGCACCGTCGTCCTGCACCGCGCCTTCGACCCCACCGCCGTACTCGCCGCCGTCGCCCGCCACCGCATCACCCACCTGTGGCTGCTGCCCCCGCTCCTCTACCGGCTCCTCGACGACCCCACCCTCCCCACCACCGACCTCGGCTCCCTCACCCGCATCTCCTACGGCGGCTGCGCGGCCTCACCCTCGCGGCTGGCGCAGGCCGCCGAGGTCTTCGGCCCGGTCCTGTTCGGGCTGTACGGGCAGGCCGAGGCGATGTCGATCACCGAGGCCCGTCCGGAGGACCACGTCCCGACCGGTCCCGGCGGACGGATCACCGTGGGCCGCCCGCTGCCCGGCGTGACGCTCGCCGTCCGGGACGCGGACGGGCGGGAGCTGCCGACGGGGGAGCAGGGCGAGGTCCACGTACGCTCCGCGGGCGTGATGACCGGCTACTGGAAGCAGCCCGAGCTGACCGCGCAGGTGCGGCACGACGACGGCTGGCTGCGCACCGGCGATGTCGGCGTGCTCGACGACGAGGGCCGGCTCTACCTCGTCGACCGGGTCAAGGACCTGATCATCGTCGTGGGCGGCCATGTCCACCCCGCGGAGGTCGAGGACCTGCTGCACACCCATCCGGCGGTCGCCCAGTGCGCCGTCTACGGGGTGCTCGGGGCGGACGACACCGAGGAGGTGCATGCCGCGGTCGTCGCCGCCCCGGGCCGCCGGGTGGACACCGCCGGCCTCCGCGCCTTCGTCACCGAGCACAAGGGTGCCCTCTACGCCCCGGCCGCCGTCCACGTCCTCGACGCCATCCCCCTCACCCCTGTCGGCAAACCGGACAAAAACCTGCTCCGTGCGACGACCGTGCCGGCCTGACGGGGCCCGCCCGGGAGGCCGCCCCGGAGGGCGTCCCGACGGGCGCGCGCCGACCCCTCCTCGACGCCCCAAATCCCTCCTGGCCAGGGGCTTTTGTCAGTGGTGGCCAGTAGAATGGGAACCAGTCAGTGAGGGTTCATCCACGCTCCAGGAGGTCGCCGATGGCCGCTGCCACGCTCATGACGAAGCCGCTCCCGGCCCACCCGCTGCCCAAGAGGCCGCTGCCCGCCGGATGGCCGCGCGAACGGTACGAATCGCACAACCGCCGCCTGAAGGCCATGCGGCTGGCCATAGCCCTGCTCGACACCGGCGTCTACCGCCCCGAGCAGGCCCACAACCGCAAGATCCGCAGCACCGCGGCCGACATCGGGGTCCACGCCCCGTCCGACACGACCTGCCGTCTGGTGCGCGCCCTCATCTACGACAACTGCTGACGACCGGCCGCCCCATGCCGTGCCCGCACCCTGCCGGAGCGGGGCTCACCCGCCCGAGCCGCCCCCGGCCCCCTCGGCGGCATCCATGTCCGTCACCTCCGCCAGCGCCTCCTCCAGCCACTGGACCCAGAACGTCTCCAGCCCGATCCCGGCCCGCAGCACGAGGCGCCGCAACCGGTCCTGAGGATCGGCCGCGGCCCCGAAGTCGCGGCCCTCGATCTCCTGGTACTCCGCCAACTGCCCCCGGTGCTGCGCCAGATGCCGCCGCAGCTCCTCGTCGAGCCCGGCCCGCCCCACCACGGCCGAGGCCCGCATCCGCAGCAGCAGCGCGTCCCGGATGGGCTTGGAGTCCTGCTCGCCGGATGCCCAGCGGGTCAGCTCGGTCCGTCCCGCGGGCAGCACCTCGAACTCCTTCTTCTGCCCGCGGGAGGGCTGGTCGCTGGGCAGTGCCCGGATGAACCCGGCCTGCTCCAGCTTTCCCAGCTCGCGATAGATCTGCTGATGGGTGGCCGACCAGAAGTAGCCGATCGACCGGTCGAACCTGCGGGTCAGCGACAGCCCCGACGACGGCTTCTCCAGCAGGGCGGTGAGGATGGCGTGCGGGAGTGACATGCGGCAATCCTAGGCAGGCGGCAGCAGGTCACAGGGTCGCCGCCAGCTCCGTCCCCTGCTTGATGGCGCGCTTGGCGTCCAGCTCCGCGGCGACATCCGCACCGCCGATGAGGTGCACGGCGCGCCCCTCGGCCCGCAGCTCCTCGTACAGATCCCGGCGCGGCTCCTGCCCGGTGCACAGCACGACCGTGTCCACGGGGAGGGTGCCGGCCGCGCCGTCGACGGTGACATGCAGGCCCTCGTCGTCGATCCGGTCGTACGTCGCCCCGGCGACCGTCGTCACGCCCCGGTGCCGGAGCTCCGCACGGTGGATCCAGCCGGTCGTCTTGCCCAGCCCGGCGCCGACCTTCGACGTCTTGCGCTGGAGCAGATGCACCTGGCGCGGGGCCTTGGGGCGCTCGGGCGCCCGCAGCCCGCCGCGCTCGCCGTACGCCGTGTCGACGCCCCAGGAGCGGAAGTAGGTCTCCGGGTCCTGGCTCGCCGCGTCGCCGGCGTCGGTCAGGAACTCCGCGACGTCGAAGCCGATGCCCCCGGCCCCCAGGATCGCCACCCGGTCGCCGACCGGCGCGCCGTCGCGCAGCACATCGAGGTAGCTGACGACGCTCGGGTGGTCGATGCCCTCGATCTCCGGGATGCGCGGGGTGACCCCGGTGGCGACCACGATCTCGTCGTACGCACCGAGGTCCCCGGCCGTCACGGGCGTGTTCAGCCGGACCTCCACGCCCTGCCGCGCGAGCTGCGTACGGAAGTAGCGCAGGGTCTCCTCGAACTCCTCCTTGCCCGGCACCCGCTTGGCGATGTTCAGCTGCCCGCCGACCTCGTCCGCGGCGTCGAACAGCGTGACCTCATGGCCGCGCTCGGCGGCGGACACGGCGCAGGCGAGCCCGGCGGGCCCGGCGCCGACCACCGCGAGGCGCTTGCGGCGGCGGGTCGGGGAGAGGACCAGCTCGGTCTCGTGGCACGCCCGCGGATTGACCAGACAGGACGTGATCTTCCCGCTGAAGGTGTGGTCGAGGCAGGCCTGGTTGCAGCCGATGCAGGTGTTGATCTCATCGGCCCGGCCGTCCTCCGCCTTGCTGACGAAGTCCGGGTCGGCGAGGAAGGGCCGGGCCAGCGACACCATGTCGGCGCGCCCGTCGGCGAGCAACTCCTCGGCCACCTCGGGGGTGTTGATGCGGTTGCTGGTCACCAGGGGGATGCTGACCGAGCCCATCAGCCGCTTCGTCACCCAGGTGTAGGCGCCGCGCGGCACCGAGGTCACGATGGTGGGGATACGGGCCTCGTGCCACCCGATACCGGTGTTGATGATGGTGGCGCCGGCCGCCTCGATCTCCTTGGCGAGCGCGACCACCTCCTCCAGGGTGGAACCGCCCGGAACGAGGTCCAGCATCGAGAGCCGGTAGATCAGGATGAAGTCGGTGCCGACGCGCTCCCGGGTGCGGCGGACGATCTCCAGCGGGAAGCGCACCCGGTTCTCGTACGAGCCGCCCCACCGGTCGGTGCGCTGGTTGGTCGCGCCGACGATGAACTCGTTGATCAAGTAGCCCTCGGAGCCCATGATCTCGACACCGTCGTACCCGGCGGACTTGGCCAGCTCCGCCGCCCGCACATAGTCCTCGATGGTCTGCTCGACCTCGTCGTCGGTGAGCGCATGCGGAGGAAAGGGGCTGATGGGGGCCTGGATGGCGCTGGGCGCGACCAGATCGGCGTGGTACGCGTACCGCCCGAAGTGCAGGATCTGCATCGCGATCCGGCCGCCCGCCGCATGCACCGCGTCGGTCACGGTCCGGTGCTGCGCCGCCTCCTCCTCGGTGGTGAGCTTGGCGCCGCCGTCGTACGGCCGTCCCGCCTCGTTCGGCGCGATACCGCCGGTCACCATCAGGCCGACGCCGCCCCGCGCACGGGCGGCGTAGAAGGCGGCCATCCGCGCGAAGCCGTTCTCGGCCTCTTCCAGGCCGATGTGCATCGACCCCATGAGCACCCGGTTGGGGAGGGTCGTGAACCCGAGGTCGAGCGGGCTCATCAGGTGCGGGTACGGACTCATGGGGGGCCTCCTGGCGCGGTGGTCGTGACAGCAGTTGTAGACCAGCCGGGGAGCCTTATGCAACAAGTTGCATAAAACAGTGACGCAGGCGACGCCGCCCCGCCCCGGGCCCCCCTTCGCCTTCTCGCCCCGGGCGCCTTCCCCTTGCCCCCTCACGGCGCGCAGCCGCCGCGTCGGCGCAGTGTGACGTATCACAGACAACACGGGGGCGCTGTGGGAACTTCAACTGTGCTACTCCTCAATGGAGTTGCCGACGAGCCGACGGTGCGGGCCGGACGGCGCGCGGACCGCACGGACCGCCTGGTGGGGGCGGCCGGGGCGGCGCCGCGGGCCGGCGGCGGGCATCCGGCTCGGGACGGTCTGCCCGCACGTGGAGAGGATCGAATGTCCACTTTGCAAGCCATCACGCTCGACCAGGTGGTCGACACCGCCCGGTACCCCCTGGCGCAACTCGACAGTGCCGAGGGGCGGGCCGTGATGTCCCGTGCCCGGCGCGAACTCTCGGCTCTCGGCTGCACCGTGCTGCCGGATTTCATCCGGCCGTCGCTCCGCGAGGTGCTGGAGCAGGAGGGCGCGGCCCTCGCCCCCCAGGCGCACTTCGACGTCGAGACCGTCAACGTCTACAACATCGCGGTGGACCGGGCACTGCCCGAGGACCACCCCGGCCGCCGGACCTTCCAGCGGGGCAATGCGTTCGTCGCCCGTGACCGCATCCCCACGGACTCCCTCATCAGCCGGCTCTACGCCCACACGGCGTTCCAGGACTTCATCGCCCGCTGCTTCGGGTTGCCGCAGCTGCACGAGCTGGCGGACCCGCTGTCCGGGCTGGTCCTCAATGTCGTCGCGCCGGGCCTGGAGCACCCCTGGCACTTCGACACCAACGAGTTCACGGTGAGCCTGCTCACCCGCCAGGCGCAGGACGGCGGTGTCTTCGAGTACTGCCCCAACATCCGGTCCGCCGAGGACGAGCACTTCGACGACGTCCGCGACGTCCTGGACGGCCGGGGCGAGCGGCTGACCCGCCGCCTCCCCCTGCAACCCGGTGATCTACAGCTGTTCAAGGGTCGCTACTCGCTGCACCGGGTGAGCCCGGTGCGCGGCGAGCTCGCGCGCCACTCCGCGATCTTCGCCTACAGCGAGCGCCCCGGCGTCATCGGGAGCGTGGCCCGGACCCGGCAGCTCTTCGGCCGGGTACTGCCCGAGCATCTGGCGGCCGAGGGCCGGGCCGTCCGGGGCGACCGGCTGCTGGACTAGCGAAGGCGAGGCCGCGCCGTCGCCTTGACCGTTGCCCGCTCCACGCTCCAGGAGGAGCGGGCACGGTGGGTGACGGCGCGAGTATGGACGAGTGACATCACAGGTCCCCACGACGCGAATCGAGAGAGCAGAATTGAATACCCGTCAGGAAAGGCCAGCAGCCATGACGACCTTCGCCCAAGAGGACAGCCTGCCGCGGGTGCCGCTGCCCACGCTGGAGGCCAGCTGTGAGCGGTTCCTCGCCTGGTGCGCGCCGCTGCTGACCGCCGACGAGCTGGCGGCGACCGAGGCGGAGGTGGCCGCCTTCCTCCGGCCCGGCGCCCCCGGCCGGACGCTGCACGCGGCGCTGGAGCAGTACGACGCCGCCCCGGGCGTGCACAGCTGGCTCGACACCTTCTGGCCGTACCGCTACCTGGGCCGCCGGGACCGGATCGCGCTCAACGCCAACTTCTTCTTCCTCTTCCAGGACGCCTCGCCGCAGCAGTCGCAGGTCGAGCGGGCGGCCGGCCTCATCGCCGGGGCCGTCGACTACAAGCGGCAGCTCGACCAGGAGCTCATCCCGCCGGTCGTGCAGCGCGGCGCGCCCCAGTCGATGATCCAGAACAAGTTCCTCTTCTCCGCCACCCGGATCCCCGGGGCGCAACAGGACACCGTCCGCAGCCCCTACACCGACGCCTGGCCGGGCCCGTCCCGCGCACGGCACATCGTGGTGTTCGTCCGCGGCGGCATGTTCCGGATGGACGTGCTCGGCGCGGACGGTGTCCCGCACAGCCTGGACGACCTCGAAGCGGGGCTGCGCGCCGTACAGAAGGCCGGCGCCGAACCGGCCCCCGCCGACACCTCGGTGGGCCACCTCACGACCATGGCCCGCGCCGAGTGGGCCGCGGCCCGCGAGTCCCTGCTCGCCTGCCACCCCCGCAACGCGGACGCCCTGGAGGACATCGAGACCGCCCTGTTCTGCGTCTGCCTGGAGGACTTCGCCCCCGCGGACATCCAGCAGGCCTGCGACGAGCTGCTCCACGGCGACCGCGGCAACCGCTGGTTCGACAAGGCCGTCTCCCTGATCGTCTTCGCGGACGGCCGGGCGGGCATCAACGTCGAGCACTGCGAGCTGGACGGCACCACCATCCTCAGCTTCACCGACGCCCTGCTCAGCACCCCCGCCGAGGAACACTCCCGCCGTTCGGGAGCCCGCTCCCAGGGGCTCCCGTCCGTGGAGCCGGTCGTCTTCGAGCTGGACGACGCCCTCCGGTCCGAGGTGCGCTCCGCCGCCGAGGCGTTCGCGGCGTACGGGGAGAGCACCGCGACCCGGACCGTCTCCTTCGACGACTTCGGCAGCACCACCGCCAAGGCGCTGGGCTCCTCGCCGGACGCCTTCGTCCAGCTCGCCTACCAGCTGGCCCACCAGCGCGCCAAGGGCCACCTGGGCGCGACGTACGAGTCGATCGCCACCCGCCAGTGGCGGCACGGCCGGACCGAGGCCATGCGGGTGGTCACCCCGGAGATCCAGGAGTTCGTCGGCGCGATGGAGGACCCGGCGGCCGACGCGGACACCCGCCGGGCCGCCTTCCGGGCCGCCGCCGCGAAGCACGTCGCCCGCGCCAAGGAGTGCCAGGCCGGTGACGCGCCCGAGCAGCACCTGTGGGAGCTGGAGCTGATCCAGCGGCGCCGCGGGGCGGAACTCGGCGTGACCGAGCAGCCCGCCCTCTACCGGACACCGGGCTGGCTGACGATGCGCGACGACTACCTGAGCACCAGCTCGGCGCCGTCCGCGAACATCCAGTACTTCGGCTTCGGCTCCACCAGCAGCCGCTGTATCGGCGTCGCCTACGTCCTGCTGCCCGACCGCTTCCACCTCTACCTGAGCACCCCGCTGACGGTCGCCGACCAGATGGGGACCTTCGGCCACCGGCTCCGGGAGGCGGTGGCCGAACTGCGGGAGCTGCTGGCACCGGGGCAGCCCGCGGCCTGACCGCCGCGCTTTCCCACCCGGCACCGAGCCGAAGGGCCGCCACCCGCACCGGGTGGCGGCCCTTCCGCGCCGGCTACTTCAGCAGCCTGGACATCCGCCGGTCGGCGAGGATCTTGCCGCCGGTCTGGCAGGTGGGGCAGTACTGCATCGACGAATCGCTGAAGGACACCTCCCGGACCGTGTCCCCGCACACCGGACAGGCCTCCCCCTTCCGCCCGTGCACCCGCAGCCCGCTCTTCTTCTCCGCCTTGAGATTCCGGAGGTCGATCCCACGGGCCCGTTCGACCGCCTCGCCCAGCGTCGTACCGATCGCCTCGTAGATCCGGGTCACCTCGTCCTCCGACAGCCTGGCGGCGAGCTTGAACGGCGACATCCGGGCCGCGTGCAGAATCTCGTCCGAGTAGGCGTTCCCGATCCCGGCGATCACGCTCTGGTCCCGCAGCACCCCCTTGATCTGCCGGCTTTCCCCCGACAGCAGCCCCGCGAAGGCCTCCGCGGTGAACCCCTCGGAGAGCGGATCCGGCCCGAGCCGCGCAATCCCCGGCACCTCCAGCACATCCCGCACGACATACACCGCGAGGTGCTTCTGACTCCCGGCCTCGGTCACCTCGAACCCCGCACCGTCATCGGGCTCCCCGAGCCGCACCCGGAGCGCCAGCGGCCCCTTCCCGGGCCGCGGCGGCGCCACCGCCAGCTTCTCGCTCCACCGCACCCACCCCGCCCTGGCCAGGTGCAGGACCAGATGCAGCTCCCCGGCCCGGAGATCGAGGAACTTGCCGTGCCGGGTCACCTCGTCGAACGTCCGGCCCTCCAGCGCGGTGACGGGCGGGTCGTACGTCTTGAGCGCGTGGACGGCGACCGGGTACACGCGCTCGACCGTCCGGCCGACGACATGCTCGTGCACGAACCTGGTGAGGGACTCGACCTCCGGCATTTCAGGCATACCGCCAGTTTGCCTCAGTCCTCGGCCACCGGCGGGCCGGCGGGCGTCGGCCGTACCGTGCGGCCCGGGCCGCGCGCCCGGCGGAAATCGCTCCAGGATTGAGCACCTTTTCCGGCTCCGGGGCCGGAATCGCCGGGCGGGGTGCAAGCTGGGCTCGATATGGAAGCCGGACGCGTTCTCAGGGGCTTGCGGGCCGTGGTGTTCGCCACGGTCTGTGTGCTGCTCACGGCTCTCGGGCACGTACTGTCGTCCGGTTCGCCACTGCCCTGGTACGTCGTGATCACGTCTGTCGTGGGGTCCTCCGCCGGTGTGTGGTGCTTCGCCCGGCGCGAGCGCGGACCGGTGGTCGTGGGCCTGCTGACCGCCGGCACCCAGGCGGTGCTCCACACGGCGTTCGCCCTGAGCCAGACGGCCCAGGAGCGGACGGACGGCCCGTGGTCCCTGGGCCGGCTGTGGTGGAAGGCCATGACGTGCGAGGGAGCGGCACCGTTCCCGTCCGCCCCGTTCGGCGACGGACCGGTGCCTGACGCGATGCCCGGCATGCCGCCGTCGCTGCACGAGGGAATGCAGACCGGTGGCCACTCGATGCTCGTGGTGCACCTGCTGGTGGCGGCGCTGAGCGCCTGGTGGATGTGGGGCGGCGAGCAGGCCGCCTTCCGCACGGCGCGGACCGTGCCCCTGCTCCCCTTCCTGTCCCTGCTCCTGTCCCTGTTCCGGTGGATCTTCTTCGCGCTGCGCCCCGCGCCGCCGGCGGTTCCGGAGGACGCCCGGGTACCGCGGCAGAGGCCACGACGGGCCCTGCGTGAACTGCTGCTGGCGCATGTGGTGTCGCTGCGTGGCCCGCCGGAGGAGCCGGCTGTCTGCTGACAGCAGCTGACCTCGGGTGGCGGACGTCGTGCGGCGGGAGTTGCGGCGGCCGTGCCCGCATCCGGCCCTCCGGTCCGCCCGTACACAACGGCGACCGGATCACGCGAAGGACTCCAGATGATGACGCCTGTCCGGACGTTGGCATCCCAGGTGCCCACGGCCGATCTCGTTCCGGCCCCCGGCTCCGCCACGCGCAGGAGCCATGCCCCCTCTTCCCCGGGCTCCGTGATGAGCGGCGAGGGGAGGAAACACATGCATGAGATCGACGATGCGCTGGTGACCCAGTGGGCCTTGGCGGCCCGCACGGGAGACGAAGAGGCGGTGGAACTGTTCGTGCGGGGCACCCGGCGTCATGTGCTGCGCTACGTCACGCATTTGAGCCGCGACGCCCAGGCCGCGGACGACCTGGTGCAGGACACCTATCTGCGGGCCCTGCGCAGCCTGCCCGGCTTCGAAGGCCGGTCCTCGGCCCGCGCCTGGCTGCTGACCATCGCCCGGCGCACCGTCGCCGACCGCATCCGCGCCCACCGGACCAGGCCCCGCGTCGCCGGGCTCACCGACTGGGAGACCGCGGCCGAGCAGACCCGGTACGGGACCGGCCCGGGCTTCGACGAAGAGGTCGCCCTCACCGACCTCCTCTCCGCCCTCCCGCCGGCACGACGCGAGGCCTTCGTCCTCACTCAGCTGACCGGCCTCCCGTACACGGAGGCGGCCGCTGTCGTCGGCTGCCCGGTGGGGACGGTCCGCTCCAGGGTGGCCCGCGCCCGGGAGACCCTGATCGCCCTGCTCGACGCCGCAGAAGGGAACCCGCCACGCCGGGCCGAAGGAAACCCGTCGCGCCGCGACACCCCGACCCAGGAGCTCGTACCCCGTCCCGTGGCGTCTGGTTCCGTGGCATGACCCGTCACCGTCAGGTACCCGGCGACGCGGCCGGTGAGCGAGGTGGCCGCCCTCGACCTACGGATGGACAAGTCTCAGCTCCGCCTCAGGGCCGACACTGGCCGTCGGCGCCATGGGCGATGGAATCTCTCAGGCGGTCCGGAGTCGTTCGAGGAACTCGGGTACGCCGTCCACCTGCTGGTAGGGCTTGAAGGCGGGGGCGAGTTCGCGGACCAGGGTGACGCAGCGGTCGGCACCGATGCGGGTGGCGAGGTCGAGTGACTCGGTGCTGACGACGAGGGCTTGTTCGACCTCGCGGGCCTGGACGAGGCTTCGGGCCTCGTAGGTGCGGAAGACCCCGCGCGTCTTGTCCCGGGCCCGTGGAAGCAGGGTCAGGCCCTCGCCAATGCGGGCGCGGGCCTCCTCGGTACGGCCGAGGTCGAGGAGACACTGGCCGGAGTCCACGGCCAGATCCGCTGTGCTCATCCACCGGCACCAGCCGGGGGCGGTGTCGGCCGAGTCGGTCAGCAGGGCGGTCTCGGCGGCGGCGAGGTCGCGGTGGCAGTCGGCAGCGGCACCCAGGGCGGCGTGGGCTCGGGCTCTGCGCAGGTGCAGCAGCGAGCGGGCGGTGGGGTGCTTTGTGTGGATCAGGGCCTGGCTCAAGGGCTCCACGGCGGACCCGGGCTGGCCGAGCCAGATCGACTGGTAGGCGAAGTCGGACAGGACCCCGGCCCCGAGATCCCGGTCGCGGGCAGTGTGCGCGTTGGTGAGAGCGGCGTTCCACAGCTTGCCGGCCGCGTAGTGCTGACCCTGGTCGAAGCGGTACCAGCCACAGGTGCTGGAGAGGCAGGCCGCCAGGTGGTGCAGGCGGCGGCCGGTGGCCTCGCTGTACCGGGCTCCTTCGAGAAGGTCGGTCACGGTCGTGAGGTGGGCGTCCATCAGCTTGATGGTGTGCTGGCGTTGCTCGGTCGGCAGGGCGGTCAGTTTGGTGCTGGTGTCCTCCAGCCAGTCCACCAGTTCGTCATCGACGCGGCGCCCGCTGAGTGCAGTTGTCAGGCGGTCGGGTTCCAGCGCGGCCCACTGGGAGGCCAGCCCGGCAAGGGCGAGTGCGCTGTAGGTCAGGAAGGTACGACGTTCGCGGTTCATCGCGGCTCTCTGTGCATCTCGAAGTGCTTGGACGGTGTACGCCGCCCCGAGCGGGGCCGGGTCGTCCCGGCCCGGGAGCCAGTGGGGCCAGGGGTACCGCTCCAGGTCGGAGACCGACACGTCGAAGGCGTCCGCGAGCAGGAGCTGGGATTCGATGTTCGGCGTCTTGCGGCCGTTCTCCCACTTGCTGACGGCTGCCTTGTCGGTGCCGGAGCGGAGACCCTCGGGTCGCATCGCGGCAGCGCGGTGCAGGCGCGCGACGAGGTCGTTCTGGGACCAGCCGCGTAAGAGGCGGGCGTAGGCGAGGGGATACCTGATCGGGTCGTCCACGGGAGCAATCCCATCATCGACGGTGACGGTCAGGCTACCGCGCGTGCAGGTGGGACAACCCCGGGACCACAGCTAACACCTAGGGCCTGAGCTGGAGTTGGCGCTGTACTCGTCATCCCGACACGTTCCTCCGTGAAGTGGAAGGAGAACGCGCATGAAACGACGTGCTGCGATCATCGGCCTTGGCCACCAAGCCGCCGAGGATCACCTGCCCGGCCTGCTCGGCTCCAGCCGGGCCGAACTCGTCGCGGTGTGCGACAACAACCCGGATATCTTGCACCAGCGAGCGGACACCCTCGGAGTGCCCCGGTTCACCCGGGCCGGTGACCTACTGGACGAGACCGCCCCGGACTTCGCGATCGTCGCCGTCCCGCACCATGCCGGGCGCGCGGTGACCGAGGGGTGCGCCGCCAGGGGCGTCCACGTCCTCAAGGAGAAGCCGTTCGCCACCTCAATCGAGGAGGCCCGCGAGCTGGCCGGGATCTGTCACAAGGGCCGCGTGGAACTGATGGTGACGCTCCAGCGCCGGTTCAACCCGATCTACCGCAGCGTGGCCGGGATGCTGGACCAGATCGGCACCCCGTTTCTCGTCGGCGGGCACTACTCGTTCCACACGCCCAACCCCGGCGCCGGCTGGCGCGGGGACCTCAAGCAGGCCGGTGGCGGCTGCATCCTCGACATGGGTTACCACCTGATCGACCTGCTCCTGTGGTACTTCGGCCTGCCCAGCAGGGTCATCGCGGAGTTCTCCACCACGGCCCTGACCGAAGGCGGCTACGACGCGGAGGACACCGCCGTCGTCCAACTCGGCTACGACTCCGGTTTGTACGGATCGCTGGTCCTGTCGCGGTGGATGGCGCCGAAGACTGAGTTCATGCGGGTCGTGGGGACGGCCGGCTCAGTGGTGCTGACGAAGGGAGCGGTGCAGCGGCTCGCCCTGGTCGGAACGGTGGTGGAGGAGCTGACCCGACCGCACGCCCCCAGCGTCGCCACCGCACAGATCGACTACTTCTGCCGGGTCCTGGACGGAGAACGGCCCAACGTCTCCGGCCCCGACCAGCACCTCTCCCACGCCGCGTTCATCGCGTCCTGCTACCGGTCCAAGACCGCAGGCCGCTATATCGACCCGAAGGAGATGCTGTGACCAGCCCGCTCGCCCTCATCGGCGGCACCCCGGCCGTTACCGACGCCGGCCCCCACTTCACCTGGCCCCCGATCGACGACAACACCCGCATGAAGGTTGTCTCCCAGCTGGATTCGGCTGTTTCCATCCCTGGCCGGTCCGGGATCGTCGCGGACCTGGAAGACGCCCTCCAGGACTACTTCGACGTGCGGCACGCGATCACCACCAGCTCCGGCACCGCCGCCCTGCACGCCGTCTACTGGGCCGCCCGCATCCGGCCCGGCAACGAGGTGATCGTCCCCGCCTGGACGTTCCACGCCACCGCCTCACCCCTGTTCCAGCTCGGCGCGGTCCCGGTCCTCTGCGAGACGCTCCCGGACGGCAACATCGACCCCGGCCGGGTGGCCGAGTTGATCACCCCTCGCACCCGCGCGATCGTGGTCACGCACCTGTGGGGCAAGCCCGCCGAGATGACCGACCTCACCACGCTGGCCAAGGACCGCGACCTGGACCTGCTGGAGGACGGCTCACACGCTCACGGGGCCAGTGACGGCGGCCAGAAGGTCGGCACGTTCGGCCTGGCCGGTGCCTTCTCCCTCAACGGTCCCAAGCCCTTGTCCGGGGGTGAGGGCGGCTTCATCCTCACCGACGACGATGACACCTCCTACCGCGTTCTCACGTTCGCGCACTACAACAAGCGGGCCAGGAACGAGATCCCGGACGGCCATCCGCTCGCGGGGTACGCGGTCACCGGGGCCGGGCTCAAGCTCCGCATCCACCCTCTGGCCGCCGCCCTCGCCCACGACCAGCTCTCGCGCCTGGATGCCTACCTCGCCGGACGCGAGGAGATCGCCGCCTACCTGATCCGAGAGCTCGGGCAGATTCCCGGGCTGGAGGTTAGCTCGATGCCCGAGGGGGTGAAATCATCCTGGTACGCGTTGACGGCCACCTACCGGCCCGACCAGCTCGGCGGCCTGCCCCTCGACCGCTTCCACGCGGCCCTCGTCGCGGAGGGCGCGACCGAGTTCGACCGGCCCGGCTCCACCCGCCCCCTGAACCAGCTCCCGCTCTACCAGCACCCGTCACCTCTCTTCCCCGGCTACCCGAACACCCGCAGCCGATACCGGGAGGGTGACTTCCCCGTCGCTGAGAAGGCGCACACGCACACGATCAAGCTGCCCGTCTGGCACCGTGAACAGGATCTGAAACTGGCCGAGCAGTACGTCAGCGCGGCCAGGAAGGCCGGCGAACACCACAAGGAGCTCCTGTGACCGTGACGTCCGACCTCGCCCGAACACTGGCAGAGGAGGCCGAAGCCGAAGGCATCACCACTTTCGTGGCCGCGGCCGTCGTCACCGACGCCGACCTCATCCTCCTGGTCCGCCGCAAGCCGGACGACTTCATGGGCGGCCTGTGGGAGATCCCCTCCGGTCATGTGGACGCCGGAGAGAGCATCCTGGACGCGGCCCGCCGCGAGACGCTGGAGGAGACCGGCCTGACCGTCGCCTCCGTGGACCGCTACCTCGGGCACTTCGACTACGAGAACAGCCGCGGCCTCACCACCCGCCAGTTCAACTTCGCCGTCACCGTCTCCGACGCCGCGCCGGTCATCCTGACCGAACACGACCTGCACCAGTGGGTCGCCCTCGCCGGCGACCTGCCGGGCGTCACCGACGGCGTACGGGAGGTTCTGGCTCGCGCGTAAGCCACAGGAGGCCGGCCAAGCCAGCGAGGGCCGCTACCCCGGATGTGAGGTAGCGGCCCTCGTGTCGTTTCTGACATCAAGTCGGAGAACTGGCCAGGCGGTGCACACGTGGTGCACAAGGGAACGAAAAACAGCTGTGACCCACGAGAACTCACGAGAAGAGTTTCCGCAGGTCACAGCTGTTTTTCAGACTTGCGCCCAGGTCGCTGGGCGCTGCGTCTTAGATGTCGAAGTAAAGCTCGAACTCGTGCGGGTGCGGGCGCAGCTGGATCGGGGCGATCTCGTTGGTGCGCTTGTAGTCGATCCAGGTCTCGATCAGGTCGGAGGTGAAGACGCCGCCCTGCTGGAGGTACTCGTTGTCGGCCTCGAGGGCGTCGAGGACGGCCGGGAGGGAGGTCGGGACCTGGGGGACGCCCGCGTGCTCCTCGGGGGCGAGCTCGTAGAGGTCCTTGTCGATCGGCTCGGCCGGCTCGATCTTGTTCTTGACGCCGTCCAGGCCCGCGAGGAGGAGGGCGGAGAAGGCGAGGTACGGGTTCGAGGACGGGTCCGGGGCGCGGAACTCGACGCGCTTGGCCTTCGGGTTCGAGCCCGTGATCGGGATACGCATGGCCGCGGAGCGGTTGCGCTGCGAGTAGACCAGGTTGACCGGGGCCTCGAAGCCGGGGACCAGGCGGTGGTAGGAGTTCACCGTCGGGTTGGTGAAGGCCAGCAGCGACGGGGCGTGCTTGAGGATGCCGCCGATGTAGTAGCGGGCGGTGTCCGAGAGGCCCGCGTAGCCCTGCTCGTCGTAGAAGAGGGGGCTGCCGCCCTGCCACAGCGACTGGTGGACGTGCATGCCGGAGCCGTTGTCACCGAAGATCGGCTTGGGCATGAAGGTCGCGGTCTTGCCGTTGCGCCAGGCGACGTTCTTCACGATGTACTTGAAGAGCATCAGGTCGTCGGCGGCGGCGAGCAGCGTGTTGAACTTGTAGTTGATCTCCGCCTGGCCGGCCGTGCCGACCTCGTGGTGCTGGCGCTCGACCTGGAGGCCGGCCGCGTCCAGCTCCAGGGAGATCTCGGCACGCAGGTCGGCGAAGTGGTCGACCGGCGGGGCCGGGAAGTAGCCGCCCTTGTAGCGGACCTTGTAGCCGCGGTTGTTCTCCTCCGACCCGGTGTTCCAGGCGCCGGCCTCGGAGTCGATGTGGTAGAAGGACTGGTTCGCACCGGTCTCGAAGCGCACGCTGTCGAAGACGTAGAACTCGGCCTCGGGGCCGAAGAACGCGGTGTCCGCGATGCCGGTGGAGGCGAGGTAGGCCTCGGCCTTCTTGGCGATGTTGCGCGGGTCACGGCTGTACTGCTCGCCGGTGATCGGGTCGTGGATGAAGAAGTTGATGTTGACGGTCTTGTCGCGGCGGAACGGGTCCACACGAGCCGTCGACAGGTCCGCGCGCAGCGCCATGTCGGACTCGTGGATGGCCTGGAAGCCGCGGATCGAGGAGCCGTCGAATGCGAGCTCCTCGGCCGGGTCGAACGCCTTCGCCGGGATCGTGAAGTGCTGCATCACGCCGGGCAGGTCACAGAACCTGACGTCGACGAACTTCACGTCC
Source organism: Streptomyces sp. MCA2 (assembly GCF_023544705.1). Lineage (NCBI taxonomy): Bacteria > Bacillati > Actinomycetota > Actinomycetes > Kitasatosporales > Streptomycetaceae > Streptomyces > Streptomyces sp. MCA2. Next base: position 61,096 of record NZ_JAMJFM010000028.1, on the reverse strand, counting down.
TCGTCCGCGATGAACTTCTTGGCCTCGTCAGCGTTCTGGAACATCCAACTCCTCCTAGCCCGGTCACCGGTCGGCGGACGCGGGATTGCTACTCGGAACGCGACCATGTGCGGTGGCGCGTTGCCCGACCATAGGCAGGCGGGATTTCCCAAGCATGACCCATTTGTTTCGCCGAGGTTAACCGGCGCGCGGCCGCGTTTATCTCCCAGTGTGACCCACGAAAGACCATTTTGACCCGGGTGGCGACCGCCCGCTCCGACGTCGCGCCGAGTCGTTCCGCCCCCTTTCCGACCACCCCCGGGTACGGCCGGGAATGGGGGGCGGCACCGTCCCGCACCGGACCTCGGCGCAGCGAATGTATGCGGTCGCAGTACCGTGGTCGGGTGGACAACAGGCAAGCAATCGGATCGTGGATCTCCGGGCCCCGCGCGGCAGCCGAGGACATGGGTGTCGAGTTCGGGTACCGCGGGCAGCAGCTCGGGCTGCCGGAGACGGGGCCGGGCTCGATCGCACGCCCCGGGCGGCGCTTCGCCGCGCTCTTCCTCGACTGGGCGCTGTGCATGCTCATCGCCTTCGGGCTGCTCAGCGGCGGTAAGGCACAGTCGGCGAGCAACTGGGCGCTGGTGGTTTTCGCCGTGCTCAGCGTGCTGACGGTGGGCACGGTCGGGTTCACGCCGGGCAAGCGGCTGCTGGGCCTGCGGGTGGTCGCCGAGGGCGGTGGCCGGATTTCGCTGCCGCGGGTCGTGCTCCGCACGGTGCTGCTTGTCGTGGTCATTCCGGCCGTGGTGTGGGACCGGGACGGGCGGGGGCTGCACGATCGCCTCTCGCGCGCCGTACAGGTCCGCATCTGAGCCCGTACGCGCGCTGTGAGCCTCGTACGTGAGCTTGTGGTCTTGTGCCCGAGCCCTCGGCCTCCCGCGTGAGATTTCTGCCTCGTGCCCCGCACCTGCGGCCCTCCGTACCTGAGCCGTAGCGCGGCCCCGCACCCGAGCGCACCCGGGCCCGCTCACGAAGCGCCCCGCCCCCTCAGGACCGCACACGAAACGCCCCGGAGCCATCGGCCCCGGGGCGTCGTCGTCATTCGGTCAGGTGTCGGGTCCGCCGGCCGGCGCGGGCGCGGCCGGCCCGCACGGTCAGCGGGTCTTGCCGCCGCCCTTGGGCATCCGCATGCCCTTGGGCATGGGGCCCTTCGGGACCGGCATGTTGCTCATCAGGTCGCCCAGCGCCTTGAGCCGGTCGTTGACGGCCGTCACCTGCGCGCCGGGCAGCACCCGCGGCAGCTTCAGCAGCGTCGTACGGAGCTTCTTCAGCGGCACCTGGCCCTCGCCGTCGCCCACGATGATGTCGTGGACGGGGGCGTCGGCGACGGTGCGCGCCATCCGCTTCTTCTCGGCGGCCAGCAGGCCGCGGAGACGGTTCGGGTTGCCCTCGCCGACCAGCACGATGCCGGCCTTGCCGACGGCACGGTGGACCACGTCCTGGCTGCGGTTCATGGCCACCGCGGGGGTGACCGTCCAGCCGCGGCCGACGTTGTCCAGCACGGCGGCCGCCGCACCGGGCTGGCCTTCCATCTGCCCGAAGGCAGCTCGCTCGGCGCGCCGTCCGAAGACGATCGCCATCGCGAGGAAGGCCAGGACGAAGCCCAGGATTCCCGCGTAGATGGGGTGGCCGATCACGAAGCCGATGGCAAGGAGAACGCCGAATACGACGATGCCTACACCAGCGACGACTAGACCGACCTTGGAGTCGACCCGACGGGTCATCTTGTAGGTCTGGGCGATCTGCTTCAGCCGCCCGGAGTTCTCAGCGCCGGCAGCGCCGTCTGAGTTTGCCTTCCTCGCCATATGGCGAAGTTTACGTGGCGTGCGGGCGCCGGGTCGCCGCGGCCTCCAGTACGTACTCGGCCTCGTGGCGGTCCTTGGCGCGGCGGCGGTCCTCCAGGACCGATGTCCAGGCGTTACGGCGGGCGGTGCGCTGCCCGCCGCGCATCAGAACGGCCTCGACGGCACGCAGTGCACCGGTGACCGAAGGGATGGGGAGGGCGGGATTGGCGCGGAGCGGCGCGGCCTGCATGGTGGGTGACTCCCTCTGATCTGTTCGGAGAAGCAGGGGTAGGTGCGGGAGCGGTGCGTGCATCCATCGTCACTGATAGGTGTTACCAACGGATGACCTGCCGGTCAAACACCGATGAAACGTTGACGCGGCCCCCACGCCCCCCGTCAGGGGGAGTGCGGGCCGCGTCCTCAGCATGTGCCACGTTTCACAAGATGGCGCGCCGGGGAAATCAAACCGCCTGACTGGACGCCTCGACCTCGCGCCGCTCGACGGCCTGCTGGTAAAGGCGGCCGGCGCGGTAGGAGGAGCGGACCAGCGGGCCGGACATGACACCCGCGTAGCCGATCTCGTCGGCCTCTTCCTTCAGCTCCACGAACTCGGCGGGCTTGACCCACCGCTCGATCGGGTGATGGCGCACGGAGGGGCGCAGGTACTGCGTGATCGTGATGAGCTCACAGCCCGCGTCGTACAGGTCCTGGAGCGCCTGGCTGATCTCCTCGCGCTCCTCGCCCATGCCCAGGATGAGGTTGGACTTGGTGACCAGACCGGCCTCGCGGGACTTGGAGATGACCTCCAGCGAGCGCTCGTAGCGGAAGCCGGGGCGGATGCGCTTGAAGATCCGCGGGACGGTCTCGACGTTGTGGGCCAGCACCTCGGGGCGGGAGGAGAAGACCTCGGCGAGCTGCTCGGGGACCGCGTTGAAGTCGGGGATCAGCAGCTCGACGCCGGTGTCGGGCATCGAGGCGTGGATCTGCCGGACGGTCTCCGCGTAGAGCCAGGCGCCGCCGTCCTCCAGGTCGTCGCGCGCGACGCCGGTGATCGTGGCGTACTTCAGGCCCATGGTCTGCACGGACTCGGCGACCCGGCGCGGCTCGTCGCGGTCCAGCTCCTGCGGCTTGCCGGTGTCGATCTGGCAGAAGTCGCAGCGGCGGGTGCACTGGTCACCGCCGATGAGGAAGGTCGCCTCGCGGTCCTCCCAGCATTCGAAGATGTTGGGACAGCCCGCCTCCTGGCAGACCGTGTGCAGACCCTCGCTCTTGACCAGGCCCTGGAGGTGGTTGTACTCGGGACCCATCTTCGCCCGGGTCTTGATCCACTCGGGCTTGCGCTCGATGGGGGTCTGGCTGTTCCGGACCTCCAGGCGCAACATCTTGCGTCCGTCGGGTGCGACTGCGGACACGACCGGCTCCCTACGACTTCGTTTCTTCGGCGTACACCAGGGTACGCCCGTTGATTCGCACGTCTTGACGTGCGGGGCAACCCCGTATGGCGGGGTTGCATTCCCGGCGGTCTCCGGGAGGACCGGGCCGGCGGCCGTCCGGCCCGGGATGCCGGGGCCGGACGGCCGTCCGGTCAGACCGCGCGGGGGAGCAGTTCGGCGCCCTCCAGGACGTCCCGCAGATGTTTCTCGACGACGGGCAGCACCTCGGCGATGGTGATCTCGCGGCCCAGCTCGTTGGCCAGCGAGGCGACGCCGGCGTCACGGATGCCGCACGGCACGATCTTGTCGAACGAGGTGTTGTCCGGGTTCACGTTCAGCGCGAAGCCGTGCATCGTGACGCCCTTGGCGACGCGGATGCCGATCGCGGCGAGCTTGCGGTCCTCGCGGCGCTGGCCGGCGTTGGACGGCGCGTACTCCGGGCCGTTCAGACGGGGGTCGAACAGCTCGTCGGCCGTCCGCGGGTCGAAATCGAGGTTCAGCCCGCCCAGGGCCGCCCGCTGCTCGGCTGCGCCCACGGTGTCTCCCAGGATCCACACACCGCTGCGGCCCTCGACCCGGGTGCCCTCCACACCGAACTCGGCGCAGACCCGGATCAGGGCCTCTTCGAGACGGCGGACATGGGCCACGACGTCAACCGGGCGCGGCAGCTTCTGGATGGGGTAGCCCACCAGCTGGCCGGGCCCGTGCCAGGTGATCTTCCCGCCGCGGTCCACGTCGACGACCGGGGTCCCGTCCAGCGGGCGCTCGTCCTCGGACGTACGGCGGCCCGCGGTGTAGACGGCCTGGTGCTCCAGCAGCAGACAGGTGTCGGGCAGCTCGTCGGCGAACCGGGCGGCGTGCACCCGGCGCTGCTCCTGCCAGGCCGATGCGTAGTCCACGGCGTCGGCGCCGAAGCCCAGATGCACAAAGCGCAGCCCCTCGGGTGCGGGGGTCTCCCCCCGAGAGATCGCAGTCACGGCAGCTCCTCTTCGAACCTCTGTTGCACTTTGCTGCAACGTTGATGCCACTTCGCGCCCATGCCACTGTACGGCCGCCTCGCCCGGACCCCGCAGGCGGCCGGTGTCCCGCCCTCCCGTCCCTGCTCACACGATCGGATGAACGCGAGGGACAGGCGGCGATTGGAGGGCCGAAGGCCGTTACATTCACGCCGTTCCACAAGGGCGATGAGCATGCCGGACAGGGTCCGCCGAACCCGGCAGCGGCCCGGAAGGCAGGAGACCGGTAAAGCTGATGACGGAACGACCCCCGCACCACACGCCCAACCGCCAGCTCGCCGCGCTCATCGCCGAGGCGGGATTCTCCAATGCCGGCCTGGCCAGACGGGTTGATCAGCTCGGCATCGAGCACGGCCTCGACCTCCGTTACGACAAGACGTCGGTGACCCGCTGGCTGCGCGGCCAGCAGCCCAGGGGCACCACCCCCGCCCTGATCGCGGAGGTGTTCACCCGCCGGCTGGGACGCCGGCTGTCCGCCCAGGACCTCGGCCTGGACGCCTGTGCGCCGGTGTACGCCGGGCTGGAGTTCGCCGCGAGCCCCAGTGAGGCGGTGGACATCGTCAGCGGGCTGTGGCGCAAGGACTCCGGCAGCCACGCGGAGCTGCGCAAGATCGCCTTCACCCCGGCCGGACTCGTCGTGCCCAGCCGGGACTGGTTGATCGGGCGCGCGGACGAACGTGTCGCCCGCGGCGACACCCACGACGACGGGGCGGGCCGGGTGCCGGTACAGGGCCGGGTCACGGTGCCCCGTCAGCGCCGCACCGACCGGGTCGACCGCACCCAGGGCTCCCGGGTCACCTCCGGCGACATCGCGGCGCTGCGCTCGGTCGGCGAGCTGTTCCGGGCGCTGGACCACGCCTACGGGGGCGGCCACGCCCGCCAGGCCCTGGTGCGCTATCTGGAGCACGAGGCCGAGCCGATGCTGCGCGGCAGCTACGGGGAGGCCACCGGCCGCCGGCTGTTCGCGGCCGCCGCCGATCTGACCCGGCTGGCGGGCTGGACCTCGTACGACATCGCGGCCCACGGCCTGGCCCAGCGGTACTTCGTCCAGGCCTTGCGGCTGGCCCAGGCCGCCGGGGACCGGGCGTACGGGTCCTACGTCCTGGTGACGATGAGCCGGCAGGCCGTCTACCTGGGGCACGGCAGGGAGGCCGTGCAGCTGGCGCGGGTCGCCCAGCAGGGCATCGGCAGCAGCGCGCCGCCCGCCGTGCAGGCGTTGCTGCACTCCGCGGAGGCGCGCGGCCACGGCGTCCTGGGCGAGGTCCGGGCCTGCACGGCGGCGCTGGCCCGCGCCGAACGGGCGCTGGAGAGCGTCCGCCCCGGCGACGACACCCCGTACTGGGCACGCTTCTTCGACGAGGCGCAGCTCGCCGACGAACTGGCGCACTGCCACCGCGATCTCCAGCAGTACCGCGCGGCCTCCCAGCACGCCGAACGCTCCCTCCAGCTGCGCGCGGCCGGCTTCGCCCGCAGCCGGCTCTTCTGCCGGGTGGTGCTGGCGACCGCACGGCTGGGCCTGGGCGAGCTGGAGCAGGCCTGCACACTGGGCGCCGAGGCGGCGCTCCAGGCCTCCGAGATGCGCTCCGTACGGGCCCATGAGTACGTCAGGGAGTTCGAGCGCCGCCTGGAGCCGTACCGGGACGCGGCGGCGGTGCGGGGGTACCGGGAACGGGTGGCGGCGCTGGGGTGAGGCGGGCCGGGCCGCCGGGCTCAGGCCGCCGTGGGCAGGGTGTCCGGTTCCGTCGTGAAGGCCGGCAGTCCGAAGTCCTGGAGGAGCGCGCGGGCGGCGCGGCGGCCCGAGTTCAGCGCGCCCTGGAGGGTGCTGGTGTCGCGGTGATCCCCGCACACATAGAGACCGGAGAGCACCCGCACCGTCCGTTCCGGATCGTGCGGAGCCGGCATCGCGGGTACCGCGTACGGGTCGTGATGGGCGGTCAGCAGCTGCCAGTCGTCGGTGTGCGCCCCGTAGATCCGGCCGAGCTGCGGGCGGACGGTCTTGTCGAGCACGGACAGCGGCAGCATCGCCGCGGCGCCGAGCACGGTCGTGGTGAACAGGGACCGGCCCGGCGGCGTACGGGACGGGTCGATGGCACCGGCGGCGTAGGTGTAGGCGACGGGGCCGTCCGCCGGCAGGATCAAGGTCGTGTCGCGCGACGGTGCGCCGCGGCCCGCGGAGGCCGTCGCCGCGGTGTGGTGCAGCACGGCGACCGGGTGGAAGGCGGGCACCCGCAGGCCCGGCAGCAGCTCGGCCGCATCGCGCGCCCCGGTGGCCACCAGCACCGCCCGACAGGGGATCTGGCCGTGCTCCGCGGTGCTGACGCCAGTGGTGGAGACGGCCGTGACCTGCACGGACGTCCGGACCGTGCCGGGCGGCAGGGAGGCGGCTAGCAGCTCGGGGACGGCCGCGGCGCCGCCGGCCGGGAGCCACAACCACCCCTGGGCGTAGCCGCGGAGGGCCGCCGTCGCGCCCCGGCTGGAGCCGCGCAGCTGCGGATCGCACAGCAGCGCGGCCAGCAGGGGCCGCAGGAACGCGTCATGGCCGCGCGGCAGGAAGGCGGGGCGGCTCGCCAGGGCGTCGCGGATCGGCCGGTCGGCGGGCGGGGCGTGGGTGACGGCGGACGGGGGAGCGGCGGGGTCGGCGCGACGGTCCGTACGGCGGTCGATACGGCGGACCGTACGGCGGTCCGCGGGCTGGTCGGTCCGCCGGTCGGTGAGGCGGACGGTCTGACGGTCCGTACGACGGTCGGCCCGCGAGAGGGCTCGTGCGGCGGCGAGCGCGCCCTTCGTGCTCCGGGGCGCGCTGACGCGCTGTGTCCGTTGGCCGTTGTGGACGCTCAGGCCGGGGGCGAACGGACGGAGCGTCAGATCGCCGAGGCCCGGGGTGCGGTGCAGCTCGGCGGCGGAGACGGCCAGCGGCCGGCCGCAGCGGTCCAGCCGGAAGCCGTCGAGACGGTCGGTGACGGACCGGCCGCCGATCCGTGGGGCGGCCTCCAGCACGGTGACCGACACTCCCGCGCCGGTCAGATGGCGCGCGGCGGCGAGCCCGGCCGGACCGGCCCCCACGATGACGACGTCCACGGCCGATGCGGTGCGCAGCACATGACCCTCCCGAGGTCGGTCCCAACGGCGGCGCACCCGAGTCGTGCCGGTGCCGCCGTGAGGGCTACCGAGAGGGGGTGCGGGGACGGTGAGAAGACGGCGGACCGTTCGACAGGGGGCGTCCAGGGGGCGCATCCACACGCCCCTTGGCCAAAGCTTCCCGTGTGGCCCCGCAGCTATGCCGTCCGGAGCGCGGTGTGACGCGGACGACTCCGCGGCCCGGACGGCTACGTGGCCCGAATGACTCCGAGGCCGGCCGGCTACGCGGCCCGGACCGCCTCGATGATGCGGGGACGGTGGAACGTGAACCCGGAGTCCAGCAGCCGCCGCGGAACGACCCGCTGGCTGCCCAGCACATCACCGGCGAACTCGCCCAGGGCGATCCGCAGGACCGGTGCCGGAACGGTGAACAGCGTCGGGCGGTTGAGGAACCGGCCCATCACGGCGGTGACCTCGCGGTTGGTGACCGGTTCGGGGGCCGTGAGGTTGACCGGCCCGGTCAGGGCCTCGGTGTCGATGAGGTGGCGGAGCGCCCTGATGTGGTCCTCCAGGGAGATGAAGCTCCAGTACTGGCTGCCGTCGCCGAGCCGGCCGCCCAGGCCGAGCCGGAAGAGGGGGAAGAGCCGGCCCCAGGCGCCGCCCGAGCGCGCCACCACCAGGCCGGTGCGGGCGAAGACGGTACGGATGCCCGCGTCCCGGGCCGGCTGCGCGGCGTCCTCCCAGGCCACACAGAGCTCCGGCAGAAACCCGCGGCCGGCCGGCGCGTTCTCGTCCGTGCGCCGGTCGCCGGTGTCGCCGTAGTAGCCGATCGCGCTGCCGCACACGAAGACTTTCGGCGGGGTGTCCATGGCGGCGAGGGCCGAGGCGAGCGTCCGGGTGCCCAGGACCCGGCTGTCGTAGAGCTCCTGCTTGTAGGCGGCCGTCCAGCGGTGGTCGCCGACCCCGGCGCCGGCCAGATGGACGACCGCCTCGCAGCCGGCCAGCCCGGCCGTGTCGATCTCCTGGCGCTTGGGCTCCCAGCGCACCTCGTCGGCGGCCGTGGGCTCGTGCCGGACGAGCCGGACGACGTCATGGCTGTCCGCGCGCAGGGACTGCACGAGCGCCGTGCCGATGAGTCCGGTCGAGCCGGTGATCGCGATCCGCATGGGTCCATACTGCCCGCAGCGACGGGCCGGCGGGGCACCCGGGCCCCGGCGAGCCCGCCATGATCCGTACGACACGCCTTACGGCTTGAAGCGGTCCCAGAGGGTGGGGAAGCGCTCCGTCAGGGCCTGGGAGTCGTCGAAGTCGAGGTAGGTGCCGAGCGGTTCGCGCGGCGCCGGGGGGAGTCCCAGGTCCGGCATCACCCCGCCGGTCAGCTGCTCGTACGCCTCGTCGGCCGCGTAGCCCAGCTCCTCGGCGTCGCCGTCCACCGCCTCGTCGAAGTCGTCCAGCAGCTCCGCGAGCTGGTCCGGGTCGTGCAGTGCGCCCTCGAAGACCTCCCGGCCCTGGCCGATCAGCCAGCAGCGGAAGTAGTCGAAGGCGTCGTCGCTGGCGCCGCCCAGCATCACGGAGGCCGCGGCCCACAGCTCCCAGGAGTACGCCCGGTTGTAGCGGGCCTCGAAGTGGCGGGCGAAGTCCACGACGGCATCCGGGTCGAGCCCGAGGAGCCGCTCGACCAGCGCGTCGGCCTGCTCCTCGGGGTCGCCCTCGGCGGCCTCGCGGGAACCGTCGATCAGTTCCCAGAACTCCGTCTCGTCCATCACCGCTCCAGCATCTGCCCTGGCGGCGCCCGTCGCATGCGGACTCCCCCGGATGCGACGGGTCGTTATCCGGATCGGTGACGTGCGGTGCAACACGGTGACGCGATGTTCGGGTCGGGCTCGCTCACCCCGGACGGTGCTCCTGTGACCGTCCCAAGAATCACTCGTTGGAAGCCGTGCAACGACCGAACGACGGCATATCCACCACTTCGCGAAGGGCTGTTCCAGGCCATGCCCATGGACGAACGCACCCGGGCCGAGGTCGAACGGGCCGAGGCGGCCATCGTCGAGCACTATCCACGGCTCGTCCGCCTCACCTACCTCGTCCTGCCCCCGTCGATGGGCCGCCACCGCCGGGTCCTGACCGCGCACCGCCTGGTCCAGCGGGCGCTGCCCCGGACCCGGCTGCGCCGGCCGGACGGCGGACTGCCGGCGCAGCGCGGCCCGGCGGCCGAATCGGGTTACGACGAGGTGCGGCTGCGGGCCCTGCGGCCCGCGCTGGCGCACGAGGGAGGGCCGGGCCGCGGAGTGGCGGTCATGCCGCTGGTCTGGGGGCTGCGGCTCTTCCCGCGGGCCGGCGGCGCCGATGAACTCGCCCTGGACCAGGCGCTGTCCGTCGTGCCGGCGCCGGTACGGGCCGCCCTGGGGCTGTGGCATCTGGAAGGCCTGGACGAGGACGCCGCGCGCAGCGTGCTGTCCCGGGCCGGGGCCGAGGACCCGGACGCGGCGCAGCGGGCGGCGGCGCAGCTGGACCGGGAGACCGGGGCCGGGGCCGCGACGCTGCTGAACTCGGCGGAGTTCGATCCGTGCACGGTGCAGACCCGGCCGACGGACCTGCTGCGCCGCCGGCAGCGGGTGCGCGCGGTGGCCGCGCTGGCGGCCGTACTGGTGGCCGGCGCGGTGGCGGCCGGGGCGCTGCGCGGCGACGGGGAGCGGGTGCGGCCTCCGGAGACCACCGCGGAGCAGGCCCTGGACCCGGGCCGGCTGCTGCGCACCCCCAACGAGCAGTGGACGGACACCTCCCGGGTGGACTTCACCGCCTGGCCCGCCCGCGGCCGGCAGGCCGGCGACCGGGAGCTGCTGGCGCGGGCGCTGCGGGTCTGGGCGGCGCCGCCCGCCGATGCCCGGATCACGGCGGCCGCCGGCGCCTCCACCCGGCCGCCGGACCATCCGCCGCAGCTGCTGTACGCGGGACTGATCGACAACGTGCTGGTCGTGGTCCTCCACGACGGTGAGCGGCTGGTGCGCTACGCCGAGCCCGAAGACGCCACACCCACACTGCACTTCGCACGGGTCGACGGCGCGGACCTGACGACCGCCGCCGCGCTGGTGATCGGGCGCGGCAACGGCTGGATGCGCTATCTGCTCGCGCCGTGGATCTCCGACATCGCCACCCGCGACCTGCTGGCACCGGCCGCCCCGGTACACGGGCTGCATGTCGCCCCGGACGGGGTCACCGACCGGATCCCGACACCGCCCGAGGAGGGTGCGGGCTGCGGGCGCTGGCCGGTGGCCCAGTTCCGGACCTCTACGCGCATCGGGGCGAGCGGCCAGGTCCCGCCCTTCCTGGTGGCCGACCTCGACGACCTCGTCCCCGTCCACCTCACCTATCTGCCACCGCCGTCCGGCGGCGCACCGGCCGCCGGGCCGGGCGAGGCGACCGGCGCTCCGGCGCTGGCGAGCTGGGCCCGTACGGCCTGCTCGCTCGGGTCGCTGCGGGGCGCGGGCGTACGGTCCGTCAACGACTGGGCCTTCGCCGGGCAGCGCCTCCCGGAGGACGGCGGCAGCGCGACCTGGGTGTGCACCCGTGCCGACACCTGGCGCGGGCCGGGCAGCGTAATGCTGCGGTTCCTGCCGCCCGCCGCGCGCCCGGCCGACCCCGGGCAGCTCGCCGGACGGGCCGCGAACACCGCCGCCTGTAGCCGCTTCGGATCGCCTGTGGTGGGTGGCGTCCACTGGCAGGCGAAGTCCGGCAAGTGGTACCTGCTCGCGGCGGGCAGCCAGGGGGTCGGCGGCCTCGACGCCACCGGCGGCGTACGGGCCACCGGCGACGGGAACACGCTTGCCGCACCGGCCGGGCGGGATGCCCCGGCCGAGGTCGCCGGACGGCTGGCCGACGGGGGGAGCGTGCACGCACTCCGTCCGTAGGCGGTACGCCCTCCGTCCGTGAGCGTGCATGCCCGCCGTCCGTGGAGGTGGGCGGATCGCCGTACGGCGCCCGATGAATCCGGACAGGAGATGTCGGGTTTCGCTGCCAGGGTCGCTGTGCAGGGATGCGAGACACCGGACAGCGAGGAGTGGCGTACGTGACGGAACAGCAGGAGCTGACGGGACAGGTGGCGCTGGTCGCCGGGGCGACCCGGGGCGCCGGCCGGGCGATGGCGGTGGAGCTGGGGCGGGCCGGGGCCCTGGTGTATGTGACGGGGCGGACGACCCGGGAGCGGGTCAGCGAGGTGGGCCGGCCCACGGAGACGATCGAGCAGACCGCGGAGCTGGTGACCGCCGCGGGCGGCATCGGCATCGCCGTACCGACCGACCACCTGGACCCGGCACAGGTCAAGGCGCTGACCGAGCGCATCGACCGGGAGCAGGGGCGGCTGGATGTGCTGGTCAACAGCGTCTGGGGAGGTGACCGGCTGCTGGAGTTCCACACCAAGCTGTGGGACCTCGATCTGGAGAACGGGCTGCGGATGTTCCGTCTCGGCATCGACACCCACGTCATCACCAGCCATTACGCACTGCCGCTGCTGATCAGGCGGCCCGGCGGCCTGCTCGTCGAAGTCACCGACGGCACCGACACCTTCAACCGTACCTACCGCGAGAACCTCTGCTTCGACCTCACCAAGAACGCCCCGCACCGCATCGCCTTCGGCCTCGCCGCCGAGCTGAAGGAGTACGGCGGCACGGCGGTCTCGCTCACCCCCGGCTTTCTGCGGTCCGAGGAGATGCTCGACCACTTCGGGGTGACGGAGGAGACCTGGCGCGACGCGGTCGCCGCGGAACCGCACTTCGCCATCGCCGAATCGCCGGCCCTGATCGGCCGCGGCGTCCGCGCGCTGGCCGCCGACCCGGACAAGGAGCGCTGGAGCGGGCAGTCGCTCTCCAGCGGGCAGCTGGCGAAGGAGTACGACTTCACCGACACGGACGGTTCGCGGCCCGACGCCTTCGGCTACTTCGAGGAGGTCGTCTTCGGCGGGAAGGACGCGGGCGCGGACGACTACCGATGAGGGGGCGCCGGTACCGGTAGGGGGCCGCGGGCCGGATCGCACTGCTCCCGCCCGTGCCTCGCCGGCCCACGCCCCGCCGCGGGCCGTGCCACGGCCCCGCCTACTCGTACAACGCGGCCATCCGGCGGGCGGCCGACGCCAAGCGCTCTCGCAGCTCGGTGGGTGCGAGTACCTCGCCCTCCGGGCCGAGCGCCAGCAGCTGCGCACAGGCGACCTCCACGGACTCCACGGCGAGCGTCACCGTCAGCCGGCCGTGCTCGTCGGGGCCGCCCTCGGCCTGCGCCCGGGCGATCGCCTCGCGGGCCGCGGCGCGTTCGGTGGCGTACGGCAGCTGGAGGACGCCGCGCGGGGAGAGCCGCAGCACCACCTCCTCGCGCAGGATCGACCGGGCGAACTGGGCCGCCCGCTCCGCCCAGAACGCCGGGAGGTCGAAAGAACCGTCACGGGTGAACCGCTCCCCGGCGTCGTCGGTGCCGGAGGTGCTGCCGCTCCCGGCGCGCGCCACGGCGGTGAACCGGTCGACCCGGTAGACGCGGTAGTCCCCCTGCGTGCGCGCCGCGAGATACCAGACCCCGGCCTTCAGCACGAGGCCGTACGGCTCCAATTCCCGCTCCACCTCGGTGTCCTTGCGGAGGTAGCGGGCGGTGATCCGGCGGTCGTCCCAGACCGCGTCGGCGATCTCGGGCAGCAGGGCGGGGGTCTCGGGTTCCTGATACCAGGCGGGTGCGTCGAGGTGAAAGCGCTGGGCGGCGCCCGTCGCGGCATCGCGCAGCTCGGGCAGGAGGGCGGCGGAGACCTTCAGCCGGGCGGCGGACGCGGCGTCCGCCAGGCCCATCTCGCGCAGGGCCAAGGGCACTCCGGACAGGAAGAGCGCTTCCGCCTCGCTGCGGCCCAGGCCCGTGAGCCGGGTGCGGTAGCCGCCTATGAGGCGGTAGCCGCCGGCCCGGCCGCGGTCCGCGTACACGGGCACCCCGGCCTCGGAGAGGGAGAGGACGTCCCGGGCGACCGTACGCTCGGAGACCTCCAGCTCCCGCGCCAGCTCAGCGCCCGTCATCGACGGCCGCGTCTGGAGCAGCAACACCATCCTGATCAGCCGGGCAGCACGCATGGGTCCATGATGCGGGGGGCCACTGACAATGGTCGGGGTGGTGGGGGCCGGCGCCTTCTGGGCCCGTGGAGTGAGCCGGTGGGGGCCGGGGCTTGCGGGTCTCGTGCGTTCCGCTGGTGCCGGTGGGGCTTGGCGGCTTTCGGGGTTCGTGAGTGCCGCGGGGGTCGGAGGGGACGCACCGGGGCCCTCCCCCAGCCTTCGGCCGGGAGGTGCCCCCACGGCGCGGGCGCATCTGGTCCATGGGATTGCGTACCCCGGCGTGTGCTCCGGTCCTGCGGGCGGTCCCCGGTACATCCCCTCCGACCTACGCCCGTTCCCGGCTGCGGGCCGGTGGCACTGTCCGTCACCGGATCGCATGCGTCGGCGTCGGCCAAGCCTCACCCGGGGCGGGGCGGCCCGGATGACGACTGGGCTGGGTGGCCAATCACCTGCGGCATGCGCGGCCGGCGTCCTGCCAAGGCTTGGTGTGGTTCGTACCTGGCTGTCGCCCAGTGTCCTGCCAAGGGGTGAGTGCTCGGGGCCGTAACGGTCATCGGTACGGCGGGTGGGTCGCCAACGTGCGGCGGTCGGAGGGGATGTCCGGTGCACCGCCCGCAGGACCGGAGCGAACGCCGGGGTGCCTTTGTCAGGGACCAGATGCGCCCGCGCCGTGGGGGCACCTCCCGGCCGAAGGCTGGGGGAGGGGTACCGGGCGTCCCCTCCGGCCCACCACCCGCAGGGGGTGGGCGAGACGGCCTCAGCCACAGGCAACGCGCACCGATCCACGCCGCGAAGCGAGCACGGCCACGACGCAGGGCAACACACAACTCGCTGCCCGGAAGACAGCCCGGTCCGGCCGTAGCCAGGGCGTGGTCGGCCGGACCGGTGGTGGGTTCCCGTGCGGAGGCCCCGGGCGCGGGAAGGTGGCCTCCGCACGGGAGTCGGGGTGCCCCGGAGGGCGGGCGGACCCGATGACGGGTCCGCCGAGGGGTCACAGCCCGTAGCGCTCCCGGGCTTCCTTGACGGTCTCCGGCTTGACCTGGCCGCGGCGGGCGAGGGCGGCCAGCGCCTGGACGACCACCGACTGCGGGTCGACGCCGAAGTGCCGGCGGGCCGCCTCGCGGGTGTCGGACAGACCGAAGCCGTCGGTGCCGATGGAGGTCCAGTCCTGCTCGACCCACGGCGCGATCTGGTCGGGAACCGCCCGCATCCAGTCGCTGACCGCGACGACCGGGCCGGGGGCACCGGCCAGCGCACGGGTGACGTACGGGATCCGGTCCTCGCCCTCCAGCCGGGCGGCGTCGCACTCCAGGGCGTCCCGGCGCAGCTCCGTCCAGGACGGCGCGGACCACACGTCCGCCGCCACACCCCAGTCGGCGGCCAGCAGCTGCTGCGCCTCCAGGGCCCAGTGGATGGCGGTGCCGGAGGCCAGCAGCTGGAGCTGCGGGCTGTCGGCCTGCGGCTTGGTGCCCTCGTTGAAGCGGTACAGGCCCTTGAGGATGCCCTCTTCGACGCCCTCCGGCATGGCCGGCTGGACCTTGGTCTCGTTGTAGACCGTGAGGTAGTAGAAGACGTCCTCGGCGTCCGGGCCGTACATGCGGCGCAGGCCCTCCTTGACGATGACCGCGACCTCGTAGGCGAAGGCGGGGTCGTAGGAGAGCGCCGCCGGGTTGGTGGAGGCGATCAGGTGCGAGTGGCCGTCCGCGTGCTGGAGGCCCTCACCGGTCATCGTCGTCCGGCCGGCCGTCGCGCCGATGACGAAACCGCGGCCCAGCTGGTCGGCGAGCGCCCAGAACTGGTCGGCGGTGCGCTGCCAGCCGAACATCGAGTAGAAGATGTAGAAGGGGATCATCGGCTCGCCGTGCGTCGCGTAGGACGTCGCGGCGGCGGTGAAGTCGGCGAGCGAACCGGCCTCGGTGATGCCCTCGTTGAGGATCTGGCCGTCCTTGGCCTCCTTGTACCAAAGGAGCTGGTCACGGTCGACCGGGTCGTACGTCGCGCCCTTGGGGGAGTAGAGGCCGGCCGTCGGGAAGAGCGACTCCATGCCGAAGGTACGGGCCTCGTCGGGGACGATCGGGACCCAGCGCTTGCCGGTCTCCTTGTCCCGCATCAGGTCCTTGATCAGCCGGACGAACGCCATGGTGGTGGCGATCTCCTGGCTGCCGGAGCCCTTCTTCAGGGAGTCGAAGGCCTTGTCGGCGGGCATCGGCAGCGGCTTGGCGACGACCTTGCGGGCCGGGGCCGGGCCGTCGAGGGCGGCGCGCCGCTCGCGCAGGTAGACCATCTCGGGGGAGTCCTCGGCGGGGCGCCGGTACGGCACCGTGTCGCCCTCCAGGGCGCTGTCCGGGATGGGGAGTTCGAGGACGTCACGCATGGCGCGGAACTCGTCCATGGTGAGCTTCTTCATCTGGTGGTTGGCGTTACGGGACTCGAAGCCCGCGCCGAGGGTGTAGCCCTTGACGGTCTGCGCCAGGATGACGGTCGGCGCGCCCTTGTGCGTGACGGCGGCCTGGTAGGCGGCGTACACCTTGCGCGGCTCGTGGCCGGCCCGGGAGGTCTGGAACAGCTCCAGCAGCTTGGCGTCGGTCAGGGTACGGGCGAGGGCCTGGAGCGACTCGTTCGCGCCGAAGAAGTGCTCGCGCAGGTAGGCGGCGTCGCGGGTGGCGTACGTCTGGAACTGCGCGTCGGGGGTCTCGCCGAGGCGGCGGATCAGCGCGCCGTCGGTGTCCAGGGCGAAGATCTCGTCCCAGGCCTGGCCCCACAGTGACTTGACGACGTTCCAGCCGGCCGCGCGGAACTGGGCCTCCAGCTCCTGCACGATCTTGAAGTTGGGGCGGACCGGCCCGTCCAGGCGCTGGAGGTTGCAGTTGATGACGAAGGTGAGGTTGTCCAGGCCCTCACGGCCGGCCAGCGCCAGGGCGGCGGTCGACTCGGGCTCGTCCATCTCGCCGTCGCCCAGGAAGGCCCAGACGTGGGAGTTGGCGGTGTCCTTGATGCCGCGGTGCTCCAGGTAGCGGTTGAAGCGCGCCTGGTAGATCGCGGAGAGCGGGCCCAGGCCCATGGAGACGGTGGGGAACTCCCACAGCCAGGGCAGCCGCCGCGGGTGCGGGTAGGAGGGCAGGCCCTCGCCGCCGGCCTCCTGGCGGAAGTGGTCGAGGTGGTCCTCGGTGAGGCGGCCTTCGAGGAAGGCGCGGGCGTAGACGCCGGGGGAGGCGTGGCCCTGGATGTAGAGCTGGTCGCCGCTGCCGTCGCCCTCCTTGCCGCGGAAGAAGTGCTGGAAGCCGGTCTCGTAGAGCCAGGCGGCGGAGGCGAAGGTGGCGATGTGGCCGCCGAGGCCCAGCTTGGAGCCGCGGGTGACCATCGCGGCGGCGTTCCAGCGGTTCCAGGCGGTGATCCTGGCCTCCAGCGCCTCGTCGCCCGGGAACGCGGGCTCGGCGGAGGTCGGGATGGTGTTGACGTACTCCGTCTCCAGGAGGGACGGCAGGGCGGTGCCTTCGGTGCGCGCGGTGTGCTCCAGGGCACGGCGCATCAGGTAGGCGGCGCGCTGGGGGCCCGCCGCCTCGGTGACGGCGTCGAGCGACTCGCGCCACTCGGCGGTCTCCTCGGGGTCGCGGTCCGGGAGCTGGTCGAGCTGGCTGTACGGCAGGCGCACGGGATCGGGCATGGGTGGCCCCTTTCCGGACGGGAGGTAGCTCGGGGGTGCCGTCGTGATGGGGCCGCGTCCACAGGGTTGGACGGCGGCCTCGACGACACCCCCTACGAGTTCGGCAGGCAGGGTTGTCGCGCCCCGACGCAAGACGATACGCCTCTGATCGATGATCGATCAACGCTTCGCGAACGAATAACCGCAGGTCGGCACGGGGTGCCGCATTTTTGGGCACCGCGTGCCAGAAGAAAGGGGGGTTGCAGGGCCCGTGCGGGAGGGGCCGACGGCCCCCTTCCGGACGCCTCTCAGACCCGGGGTGCGCAGCTCAGCACGTGTGACTTGAGCAAGGCGCCGATCTTGGGGTCGCGCCGCCGGAAGGCGTCCACGATCTCCTGGTGGTCCTGGGCGTGCGAGCGCGGCTCCGGGCTGAACCAGCGGATCGACAGCGTCGTCCAGACCTCGATGCCCAGCGACTCCCAGGTGTGCAGCAGCACGGCGTTCCCGGCGGCCCGCACGATCTCCCGGTGGAAGGCCACCGTGTGCCGTACCTGCGCCTCCCCGTCACCGGCCAGATCCGCCTCACGCAGCGCCGCCACCTCGCGCTCCAGCGCCACGGTGTCCTCGGACAGCCGCCCGGCGGCCAGTTCGGCGGCCACCTGCTCCAGCCCGGCCCGCACCGGATAGCTCTCCTTGAGGTCGTCCGCGGTCAGATTCCGTACCCGTACGCCCTTGTTCGGTGCCGACTCGATCAGCTGAAGCGACTCCAGCTCGCGCAGCGCCTCCCGTACGGGCGTCTGGCTGACCTCCAGCTCCACCGCGATCCGCCGCTCCACGATCCGCTCGCCCGGCTGCCAGCGGCCGCTGACGATCCCCTCGAGGATGTGCTCGCGGATCTGCTCGCGCAGCGAATGGACGACGGGCGGGGTCATGAGGTGCTCCTTCAGAGCGGGTGGTGACGAGGGGGCCATTATCCGGGACGGACGGGAGCCCCCGGGCGGCAACGGGGATCGGGGACGCGCAAAGGGGCCGGCCCCGGCTCGTACGACGAACCGGGGCCGACCCCTGATGCACACCTACGGCGTGACGGCCGGACTCAGAGACCGATCTCGGTCTCGAACTCGGCGGCCTCCAGGATCTGCTTGACCGTGGTCAGGTAGCGGGCGGCGTCCGCGCCGTCCACCAGACGGTGGTCGTAGGAGAGCGCGAGGTAGGTCATGTCGCGCACCGCGATGGTCTCGCCGAGCTCCGGGTGGTTGATGACCACCGGGCGCTTGACGGTCGCACCGATGCCCAGGATGCCGACCTGGTTCGGGGGCACGATGACGGTGTCGAACAGGGCACCGCGCGAACCGGTGTTGCTGATGGTGAAGGTCGCACCGGACAGCTCGTCCGGCGTGATCTTGTTCGCGCGGACCTTGCCCGCCAGGTCCGCCGTCTTGCGGGCGATACCGGCGATGTTGAGGTCACCGGCGTCCTTGATGACCGGGGTCATCAGGCCCTTCTCCGCGTCCACCGCGATACCGACGTTCTCGGTGTCGAAGTAGGTGATGGTGCCCTCGTCCTCGTTGATCCGGGCGTTGACGACCGGGTGGGCCTTCAGCGCCTGGACGGCGGCCTTGACGAAGAACGGCATCGGCGAGAGCTTGACGCCCTCACGCTGCGCGAAGGTGTCCTTGGCCTTGTTGCGCATCCGCATGATCTTGGTGATGTCCACCTCGACCACGGAGGTCAGCTGCGCCTGGCCGTGCAGGGCCTTCATCATGTTGTCGCCGATGACCTTGCGCATCCGCGGCATCTTGACGGTCTGGCCGCGCAGCGGCGACACCTCGATGACCGGGGCCTTGGAGGCGGCGGCCGGGGCGGCGGCCGGAGCCGGCGCGGCGGCCTTGGCGGCCTCGGCGGCGGCGATGACGTCCTGCTTGCGGATACGGCCACCGACACCGGTGCCCTTGACCGTCGACAGGTCGACGCCGTTCTCCGCGGCGAGCTTGCGCACCAGCGGGGTGACGTAGGCGCCGTCGCCGTCGCCGACGGCCGGAGCCGGGGCGGCCGGAGCGGCCTTGGGGGCCGGAGCCGGAGCGGGCGTCGGAGCCGGAGCGGCCGGAGCCGGGGCGGCGGGCGCCGGGGCAGCAGCGGCCGGGGCCGGAGCCGGAGCGGGCTCCGGAGCGGCGGCCGGGGCCGGGGCGGCCGGAGCGGGCGCGGCGGCCGGAGCGGCGCCGGCCGCACCGATGACGGCGAGCTTGGCGCCGACCTCGGCGGTCTCGTCCTCGCCGACGACGATCTCCAGCAGGGTGCCGGAAGCCGGCGCCGGGATCTCGGTGTCGACCTTGTCGGTGGAGACCTCCAGCAGCGGCTCGTCGGCCTGGACCTCCTCGCCGACCTCCTTCAGCCAGCGGGTGACGGTGCCCTCGGTGACGCTCTCGCCGAGCGCGGGGAGGACGACGTCGGTGCCCTCGGCGCCGCCCGCGGGGGCAGCGGCGGGGGCGGGGGCCTCGGCGGCCGGAGCCGGGGTGGGCTCGGGCTGCGGCTCGGCCGCGGGGGCCTCGGCCGCGGCCGGGGCCGCCTCGGCCGCGGGCGCACCGCTGCCGTCGTCGATGAGGGCCAGCTCGGCGCCGACCTCCACGGTCTCGTCCTCGGCCACCTTGATGGCGGACAGGATGCCCGCGGCCGGGGCCGGGATCTCGGTGTCGACCTTGTCGGTCGACACCTCGAGCAGCGGCTCGTCGGCCTCGACGCGCTCACCCTCGGCCTTGAGCCAGCGAGTGACGGTGCCCTCGGTGACGCTCTCGCCGAGCGCCGGCAGGGTTACGGAAACCGCCATGGTTTCAGTTGCTCCTTACGGTGGGTCTCCCAGCTCGAGCGAGGTCGAGATCCTGGGGAAGTGCGGATGTGGTCGCGCCCGGGACTGGGGTCAGTCGTGGGAGTGGAGAGGCTTGCCGGCCAGGGCCAGGTGGGCCTCGCCGAGGGCCTCGTTCTGCGTCGGGTGCGCGTGTACGAGCTGCGCAACCTCGGCCGGCAGGGCCTCCCAGTTGTAGACCAGCTGGGCCTCACCGACCTGCTCGCCCATACGGTCACCGACCATGTGGACGCCGACCACGGCACCGTCCTTGACCTGGACGAGCTTGATCTCGCCCGTGGTCTTCAGGATCTTGCTCTTGCCGTTGCCCGCGAGGTTGTACTTGAGAGCGACGACCTTGTCGGCGCCGTACAGCTCCTTGGCCTTGGCCTCGGTGATGCCCACCGAAGCGACCTCGGGGTGGCAGTACGTGACGCGCGGAACGCCGTCGTAGTCGATCGGCACGGTCTTCTCACCGGCCAGCCGCTCCGCCACCAGCATGCCCTCGGCGAAGCCGACGTGGGCGAGCTGGAGGGTGGGAACGAGGTCACCGACGGCCGAGATGGTCGGCACGTTGGTCTGCATGTACTCGTCGACCAGGACGTAGCCGCGGTCCATCGCGACGCCCTGCTCCTCGTAGCCCAGGCCCGCCGAGACCGGCCCGCGGCCGATCGCGACCAGCAGCACCTCGGCCTCGAAGGTCTTGCCGTCGGCGAGGGTGACCTGCACGCCGTCGGCGGTGTACTCGGCCTTGTCGAAGAAGGTGCCGAGGTTGAACTTGATGCCACGCTTGCGGAAGGCCCGCTCCAGCAGCTTGGAGCTGTTCTCGTCCTCGACCGGGACGAGGTGCTTGAGGCCCTCGATGATGGTCACGTCGGTGCCGAAGGACTTCCACGCGGAGGCGAACTCGACGCCGATGACGCCGCCGCCCAGCACGATCGCGGACTTCGGCACGCGGTCCAGCGTCAGCGCGTGGTCCGAGGAGATGATGCGGTTGCCGTCGATCTCCAGGCCCGGCAGCGACTTCGGCACGGAGCCGGTCGCCAGCAGGACGTGGCGGCCCTGGACACGCTGGCCGTTCACATCGACGGAGGTCGGGGAGGAGAGCCGGCCCTCGCCCTCGATGTAGGTCACCTTGCGGGAGGCGATCAGGCCCTGGAGGCCCTTGTACAGGCCCGAGATGACCTCGTCCTTGTACTTGTGGACCGCCTCGATGTCGATGCCCTCGAAGGTGGCCTTGACACCGAACTGCTCGCTCTCGCGAGCCTGGTCGGCGATCTCACCGGCGTGCAGCAGAGCCTTGGTGGGGATGCAGCCGTTGTGCAGGCAGGTGCCGCCGACCTTGCCCTTCTCGATCAGGGCGACGTCCAGGCCCAGCTGCGCCCCGCGCAGGGCAGCGGCGTAACCACCGCTACCGCCTCCGAGGATCACTAGGTCGAAAACGGTGCTGGCGTCGTTCGCCACGTCACGTCCTCCATGCATGGGTACGCCGGAGCCGGTCTCCAATGACCGGACGGCGGCTGTGGTTCGGCCGCTTTTACTTCGGCCCTGGGTAAGGGGGGCCCTGTCCTGCCGAGAACCCATCTTCGCACTTGTTCCACGAAGCCGGGACGGCGGGCCGGGCCTGGGGCGGACGATCAACCGCCCCGTAGGGGTTACTGGCGCGTACTGGCGTACGGATTTCGTTGAGGGCGAACACGGGCGCAGACGCACCTACGGCCCCGGGCGGTATGCCCGGGGCCGTACGGATATAACGGGCAAGGGGGAGGAATCTCCCCAGGTTGACCGTCAGCCCAGGTCGCCCGTGGCGGTGCGCTCGGCCAGGCGTACCAGGGTGCGCACCGCGGATCCCGTGCCGCCCTTGGGGGTGTAGCCCCAGGGAGCGCCCTCGTGGAAGGCCGGGCCGGCGATGTCGAGGTGGGCCCAGGTGATGCCCTCGCCGACGAACTCCTTGAGGAAGAGTCCGGCGACCAGACCGCCGCCCATCCGCTCACCCATGTTGGCGATGTCGGCAACCGGGGAGTCCATGCCCTTGCGCAGCTCGGACGGCATCGGCATCGGCCAGGACTGCTCGCCGACCTCCTCCGCGATCTCGTGCACCGAGGTGCGGAACGCGTCGTCGTTGGCCATGATCCCGAAGGTGCGGTTGCCCAGCGCCAGCACCATCGCACCGGTGAGGGTGGCGACGTCCACGATCGCGTCCGGGGTCTCCTCCGAGGCGCGGGTCAGCGCGTCGGCCAGCACCAGACGGCCCTCGGCGTCGGTGTTGAGCACCTCGACGGTCTTGCCGCTGTACATGGTCAGCACGTCGCCGGGGCGGGTGGCGGAGCCGGACGGCATGTTCTCGGCGAGCGCCAGCCAGCCGGTGACGTTCACCTCCAGGCCCAGCCTGGCGGCGGCCACGACGGCGGCGAAGACCGCGGCCGCGCCGCTCATGTCGCACTTCATGGTCTCGTTGTGGCCGGCCGGCTTGAGCGAGATGCCGCCCGAGTCGTAGGTGATGCCCTTGCCGACCAGCGCCAGGGTCTTGGTGGCCTTGGCGTGCGTGTGCGCGATCCGCACCAGCCGCGGCGGGGCCTCCGCGCCCTGGCCGACGCCCAGCAGGCCGCCGTAGCCGCCCTTCTTGAGCGCCTTCTCGTCCAGCACCTCGACCTTGAGGCCGAACTCCTTGGCCGCCGCCTGCGCCTCGGCCGCGAAGGCCTTCGGGTCGAGGTCGTTGGGGGGCATGTTGATCAGGTCGCGGGCGCGGTTGATCTCCGCGGCCAGCGCCTGGGAGCGCTCGGCGGCGGCCTTGAACTCCTTGTCGCGCGGCTTGGTGCCGAGGAGCGCGACCTCCGCGAGCGGCGCCGACTTGGCGTCGTTCTTCTTGCCGCCCTTGGCGTTCTGCCCGTTGCCGTTGCTGCGGTAGGCGGTGAAGGAGTACGCGCCGAGCAGCGCGCCCTCGCTCACCGCGGCGGCCGCCTCGGCGTCCTCGACGGGCAGCGCGAAGCCGGCCTTCTTGCTGCCGGTCAGTGCGCGGGCGGCGCTGCCCGCGGCGCGCCGCAGCGCCTCGTTGTCGTAGCCGTCGTCCTTGCCCGGCGCCTCGCCGAGGCCGACCGCCAGCACGACCGGAGCCTTGAGGCCGTCCGCGGCGGGCAGCTTGGTCACCTCGCCCTCGGCACCACTCGCGCCGAGGGTCTCCAGCACGGCAGCCAGCTTGCCGCCGAAGGCCTTGTCCACGGCCTCCGCGCCGGCGGCGACAACGACGCCCTTGGCGCCCTTGGCCACGCCGACGACGACGGCATCCGCACGCACCGTTGCGGCGGAAGAAGTACTGAGGGTCAGTGCAGTCACGGTGATAAAGGTCCTGTTCCGTCCGGGAAATCCGTCTGCGCCCAGGGCGCTGCTGCGGCCGAGCCTACGCTCGGCGGCGCCGCAAGGCCCGTCCAATACCACACCGGCACATAACGGGGCCTCGGCAGTTGTCGCCGTTCCGGGTCAACTCGCTTTCCTGCCAGGCGAGTTGGGCGGACGCAGGGGCGCGCTCAGACGTTATCCGAGAGTCATCGCGACCAGCGCCGTGAGCCCGGCGCTCTCCGCGAGCGCGCCGAACACATCACCGGTCACCCCGCCGAACCGCCGCCGGCAGTGCCGCAGCAGCAGTTCGCCCAGCCCGAGGCCGAGCAGCGCCGCGAGCCCGGCGTGCAGCGCGCCGTACGGGCCGAAGGCGGCGCCGGCGCCCGCGCATCCGGCGGCCACCAGTGCCGCGCACAGCAGCGCCGCCCGCACCGGGACGGTGCCCGCGACCGCCGCGCCAAGTCCCTCCGGGCGGGCGGCCGGAACCCCCGCGCGCGAGGCGAGGGTCAGGGCGCAGCGGGCGGTGACCGCCGCAACGACCGCCGCGACGGCGCCGGGTGCCCAGCCGTCCGCGTACAGCTGGTCCAGCGCGGCCACCTGGGCCAGCAGGGCGAACAGCAGCGTGATGACCCCGAACGGGCCGATGTCGGACTGCTTCATGATGCGCAGCGCCTCCGCGGCGGGCTTGGCGCTGCCCAGACCGTCGGCGGTGTCGGCGAGCCCGTCCAGATGCAGTCCGCGGGTGAGCACGGCGGGCACCACGGCGGTGGCGACCGCGGCGAGCAGCGGACCGCCGCCGAGCAGCAGCAGCGCCGCGCCGAGCGCGGCCGCGCACAGCCCGACGACCAGACCGGCCAGCGGCGCGCAGAGCATTCCGCCGCGCGCCGCCTCCCGGTCCCAGCGGGTGACGCGTACCGGCAGCACGGTCAGCGTCCCGAAGGCGAAGCGCAGGGCGTCGGAGGGGGCCGGGGGAGCGGGGGAGTCGGTCACCGCGGCAGGCTATCCGGGCGTCCGACGCGTTTGGCTGCCGGTCCTGGCCGCCGGAACAGGGCCTAATGGTGGTGAGGTGTCCATACGCGACACATGGGAGCGTGCGGGATGGGCCACTGGTGGTACCGCAATATCGTCGAGCCGGGGAAGCTGCCGCTGCTGCTGGCCCTCGTCTCGTTCGTGCTGACCTTCCTCGTGACCCGGGCCATCACCCGGCTCATCCGCGCGGGCAAGGGCCCCTTCCGCAACGTCACTCCCGGCGGCGTGCACGTCCACCACGTCGTGCCCGGAGTGATCCTGATGGTCGTCGGGGGCTTCATCGCCCTTGCGGGCGGCCGGCGCGGCTTCGGCGCGGGTGTCGCGGCGGTGCTCTTCGGCATGGGCGTCGGCCTCGTCCTGGACGAGTTCGCGCTGATCCTCCACCTCGACGACGTGTACTGGACCGAGGAGGGGACCAAGAGCGTCGAGATCGTCATCCTCACCTTCGCCCTGGTCGCCCTGATCCTGGGCGGCTTCCTGCCGTTCGGCGTCAATGAGATCGGCCCGGGGGAGGCGACCGACCGCTTCACGGTCGTGCGGACCGTGGCCGTCAACTTCCTCTTCGCGCTGATCGCGCTCACCAAGGGCAAGGGCCGGATCGCGGTCATCGGGGTCTTCGTGCCGTTCGTCGCGCTCTTCGGCGCGATCCGGCTGGCCCGGCCGAACTCGCCCTGGGCCAGGCGCTTCTACCGCACACGCGCGAAGGCGCGGGCCCGTGCCCGGGTCCGCGCCTACCGTCACGACCGCCGCTGGTCGGCGCTGCGCCGCAAGGTCGAGCATGTCATCGGGGGTGCCCCCAGCCGCTGACCCGCCGGCCCTCGCGCGGCTCGCGCGGCCGCCACACCTCCCCCAGCGCACACACCGCCAGCACCGCCAGCACCGCCGCGACATGCTCCTTGCCCGCCAGGTTGTTCTTGATGGACACCACCTCGACGACCATCGCCACGACGACCAGGGCACAGGTGAACCGCGCGCGATAACGCCAGCACACGAACACCGCCAGCCCCACGACGGCCGCCGACGGCCCGGTGTCGATGACGTACTTGTCCGAGTCGGGCAGCCCGACGGGGCTCACCGGGCCGATCCAGATGCCGATCCGGGCGTACATCGTCCCGGCGAGCGTGGCGACGTAGGCGACCACCAGCGTCTGCCGCCAGCCCACACAGATCTCCGCGATCCCGAAGACCACCAGGATCTGCGCCAGCGCCCCCCACACCGGAAGGTCCAGCGCCGGTACGAACAGCGACAGCGGGGTGCGCAGCAGCGCCACCCACAGATGCTCATAGGCCTGTACGGAGCCGATGTTCTGGACCGTCTGATAGCCCCAGGCCTGGTTCTGCACGAACTGGAACGCCAGGGTCAGACACACCGCGGTGAGCGTCAGCGGAATCGCCCGCAGCTTGTCCGTGACCAGCGAGGAGCGCACCGTCCGCAGGAGCGGGCCCCACTCGGCACGCGCGAAGCGACGCAGGGCACGTGCCTCCGGCTGCCCCGGCACGGAGATCTCCCGCGGTCCTGGCACGGGCCCCTCCCGCCGCCCCGCCCCAGCAGAGCTCATCTCACGTTCTCCAGGTGCTTGCGGTTCAGCCACTTGGGCAGACCCGGCGCTTCCAGGAAGCCTTCCGCCCGGCCGGCGGCGATTCCGATCCGCAGCAAATCGGTGCTCTTTTCGAAGAGCATGTACCGCGGTTCCCAGATCGGCCGGTATTTCGCATTGGCGCGATAGAGCGATTCGATCTGCCACCACCTGGAGAAGAAGCTGAGCAGCGAGCGCCACAGGCGCAGCACCGGGCCCGCGCCGAGCCGCGATCCACGTTCGAAGACGGAACGGAACATCGCGAAGTTGAGCGAGAGCTGAGTGATCTCCACCTCTTTCGCCCGCTGGATCAGCTCCAGCACCATGAACTCCATCAGGCCGTTCTCGGAGTTCCGGTCCCGCCGCATCAGATCCAGCGAAAGGCCCTTCTCGCCCCAGGGAACGAAGCTGAGCAGCGCCCGCAGCTCGCCCTCCGCCCCGTCCGTGCCGCCGTCCCGGCATTCGAGCATCACGCAGCGCCCGTCACCCGGGTCGCCGAGCCGGCCCAGAGCCATCGAGAAGCCGCGCTCGGTCTCCCCGTCGCGCCAGTCGTCGGCCAGCCGCAGCAGGTGCGCCATCTCCGGTGCCGGGATGTCCTCGTGGCGCCGGATGGTGACCGTGTAGCCGGCCCGCTTGATGCGGTTGTAGGCCTGCCGCACGGTGCGCATCGCCCGGCCGTCGAGGGTGAACTCCGCGGTGTCCACGATCGCTTCGTCGCCGAGCTCCAGGGCGTCCAGACCGTGCCGGGCGTAGATCGTGCCGCCCTCCTCACTGGCGCCCATCACCGCGGGGGCCCAGCCGTGCTCCCGTGCCTCGGCCAGCCACACCTCGATCGCCCCGGGCCAGGCCTCGGGGTCGCCCAGCGGATCGCCGGAGGCCAGCGACACCCCGCCCACCACGCGATAGGTGACCGCCGCCTTGCCGCTGGGGGAGAAGAGCACGCTCTTGTCGCGGCGCAGCGCGAAGTAGCCCAGCGAATCGCGGTCGCCGTGCCGCGCCAGCAGGGCACGCAGCCGCTCCTCGTCGTCCTCGGTGATCGGGTCGGTGCTGCGCACGGACCGGAACGCCGCCCACAGGACCGCGACCAGCAGCAGCGTGCTGAGCACGTTGATCGCCACATTGACCCAGTTCGGGGTGGCGATCTCCGGGAACGCGCGGTCGTCGGCGGCCAGCGACACCAGCCGCATCAGGCCGTAGCGCCAGCGCTGCACGAACGTCGAGGAACCGTCCCCGGCGGTGTTCGTGACGGTGACCAGCAGCGCCGCCAGCAGCGAGGCGATCAACAGACCGCCCGCCGCGACCGTCGCCGCCAGCTTCGGGTTCGCGCGGTCGCCCTTCGCCGAGAACTCGCGGCGCCCGACCACCAGCGCGGCGGCGAACAGCACGGTCAATACCAGCGACACCCAGTTCTGCGCATGCCCGCGGAACTCCGGGGCCGCCACCATCCCGAATCCGAAGAGCAGCGCCAGCAGCCCGGACAGCACCAGATTCAAAATCCAGGACGCCCGCTTGCGCCGCCGCAGGGTCACCGACAGGAAGAGCGAGAAGGCGCCGGAGGCGAACCCCGCCGTCAGCAGATACGGAGTGAAGAATTCCGCGATGTTGTGCCTGCGGATGTCATTGCCGAACGACACCCATACCGCGCTCAGCAAATTGATGAAGGTGACCGTGCGCAGATACCAGATGCCGAAAGCGGCACCACGCTGTGACCACGTGCCGCGAGGGCGGTCTTCGTCCGGACTCAAGCGATGTCTCCCATAAAACGTGTAAAGCGTGATCTTATGGGGCGCCGCCGGTGGTCCGGTGCGGGCGTGAAGTGAGGAGCGCCCGGCCGGGCGCTCATCAGGTCGCTGCGTACGACGGCCGGCCGGGCCGGCGCCGGGTCAGTCGCGTACGGGCAGTTCTGCCGCCAGGGCCGCGGCCGCCTGCACCAATGGCAGGGCCAGCAGCGCCCCCGTCCCCTCTCCAGCAGTGACGCCGTGGTCGAGCAGAGGGTTGAGTGCGATCCGGTCCAGCGCCTTGGCCTGCGCCGGCTCCCCGCTCGCCTGCCCGGCCACCCACCAGTCCGGCGCCCGGAACGCCACCCGCTGCGCCACCAGCGCACAGGCCGCCGAGACCACCCCGTCCAGGATCACCGGCGTACGGCGCACCGCACTCTGGAGCAGAAAACCGGTCATGGCGGTCAGGTCCGCGCCGCCGATCGTGGCCAGCAGCTCCAGCTGGTCGCCGAGCACCGGACGGGCCCGCCGCAGCGCGTCGCGGATCGCCGCGCACTTGCGCATCCAGGCCAGATCGTCGATGGGGGCCCCGCCCCGCCCGGTGACCACCGAGGCGTCCGTCCCGCACAGCGCGGCGATCAGCGTGCTCGCCGCCGTCGTCCCGCCGACGCTCAGATCGCCCAGCACCACCAGGTCGGTCCCGGCGTCCGCCTCCTCGTCCGCGACGGCCATCCCGGCCCGGAACGCCGCCTCGGCCTCCTCGGCCGTCAGCGCGTCCTCGATGTCGATCCGTCCCGAACCGCGCCGCACCCGGTGCCGGGTGACGTCCTCCGGCAGCTCCTCCGGGTCGCAGTCCACGGACAGATCCACCACCCGCAGCTGCGCCCCGGCGCCACGGGCCAGCACCGCGGCCGGGCTCGCCCCGTCCAGCACGGCCCGTACGAGGTCCTTGGTGCCGCCGGCCGGCCGGGCCGACACTCCCAGCTCCGCCACCCCGTGATCGCCCGCGAACAGCAGCACCCGCGGGCGCCCGACGGGCCGTACCGGCACCTGCTGCTGCGCGGCGGCCAGCCACTCGCCCAGCTCGTCGAGGCGGCCGAGCGCCCCCGGCGGCAGGGCCAGCCGTGCCCGCCGCTCCTCGGCGTCACGGCGCACACCGCCGTCGGGGCGCTCGATCAGGTGGGCGAAGTCATCGAGGTTCAGGGCGCTCATTGGGCGCAGATTACCGTCAACTCACGGCTGACGAGGCGCGCCGGGGGGAACCGGCCGGTGCGAAGCGCACCTCGCACACCAGCGGCGTCAGCGCGCCCAGCACCGGGATGCGGCGCACCGGCCACATGAGCCGGGCCGGCAGACGGCCCGGCGCCGACCGCCGCGGCGAAGCCGGCGCCGGGCCGACTTCGCGGACCGCGACGATGCCCGGGTGCGCACCGGCCACCCGCGGCAGTTGGGCACGGTCCAGCCCCCAGCGCACCGGCGCCGGCCACCGGCCACCCGCCCCACCGGCCCACCGGGCCCGCACGGTCGCCCGCCGTGGTGGTGCGTCAAAGACCAGCGCACCACCGGGAAACCGCTCCGCACAGGCCGCCAGCAGCGCGCGCACCGCGGGCGGCGGCAGCCGCATCAGCACCCCCGGCGCCGTCACGATGACCCCGCGCTCCGGCTCCCGTACCGCGTCCAGCCAGCCGTGATCGGTCACCGCGCGGGCGACGGTACGCCGCCGGGCGCTGTCCGGCAGCAGTATCCGGCGCACCGCGGCGGTCTCCGGCGGCACCACCGTCAGCCAGTTCAGCAGCCCGTTGTCCAGCCGCCAGAAACCGGTCCCGAGCCCCTCGCCGAGCGCGACCACCGTCGCCTCCGGACGCCGCTCCAGATAGGCGCGTACGGCCGCGTCGAAACGCCGCCCGCGCGCCCCCGGCTCCCGGCCGGGCCCGGCTTTCCACCCGGCCGGCGCTTCGGATTCGGTCCGCTCGGATTCGGTCACGGGTCAAGAGCACCCGGTGCCGCGCCGCCGGGCAAGCGGACACGGGCCCCACCGGGCCTCCGTCATCCACGCAGCGCAGCGGACCCGGGCCCCGCCGGGCTTCCGTCATCCACGCAGCACCAGCGCCTGGCCCGCGACGACCAGCAGCAGCTGCTCGCACTCCGCGCCGAACGCCGCGTTCAGCCGCCCCAGTTCGTCACGGAACCGGCGGCCCGCCGGGGTCGCGGGGACGACGCCGGATCCGACCTCGTTGCTCACCGCCACCACGGTCCGGTGCGTCTGCCGCACCGCCGCCACCAGCGCGTCGGTCCGCTCCCGCAGCGCCCGCCGGCCACCGGCCTCCCAGGTCGCGTCGTCCCACGCCCCGACGTCGTCCATGACATGCGTCAGCCACAGCGCCAGACAGTCGATGAGCAGCGGCGATGTCTCGCCCGCCGGGCCGGCGCCGGGCCCCTCGGCCTCCGTGCCCGGCGCCTCGGCCTCCGTTCCCGTCCTCCCGGGCTCCGTGCCCGACGCCCCGGCGTCCGCAGCCGGCCTCGCGGCGTCCGCACCCGGCCTCCCGGCGTCCGCACCCGCCCTCCCGGCGTCCGCACCCGGCCTCGCGGCCTCCAGGAGCGGCACCAGATCGCAGGTCTCGACCGTGCGCCAGCTGCCGGGGCGCCGCTCGCGGTGCAGCGAGACCCGCTGTGCCCAGTCCTGGTCGCCGTCCCGGGTCCCCCCGGTGGCCACGTACATCACGTCGGGAAAGGCCGCGAGCCGCCGCTCCGCCTCCACCGACTTCCCGCTGCGCGCCCCGCCCAGCACCAGGGTCCGCCGCGGCAGATCCGGCACCGCATGGAACTCGCCGACCACCAGCGTGCTGCCGTCGGGCACCGCACGGGCTCCCACCGCCGCCAGCCGCCGGTGCAGCTCGGGCCCCGGCGGCACGTCGTGGTCGATGTGCACCGCGACCACATCCGTCGCCGCGTCGACCGCCCCGCTCGCCCGCAGCTTGGCCAGCGCATCGGGCCGCGCCGCCACGTCGAGCAGCACCAGGTCGTAGGGGCCGGTGCCGCCCGTGCCCCCGCCGCCCGCCGTCCGCCCGTTCCCGTTGGCCGGTCCGGCCGGGGCGGCGCCCGGCGGCAGATACAGCAGCCGCTCGCCCGTGGCGCCGGAGATCTCGTAGCCGGTACCCGGGATGTCCACGGCGACGGCCCGCACCCGGTGTCCGTCGAGCAGCGCCAGCTCCCGCCCGTCCGCGACCCGGCCCGGCTGCGGCAGCCCGGCCGGCACCTCCATCACCGGACCGTCGTGCGGATGCGAGAGCAGCACCTGGCGGACGCCCGTCAGCGACTGCCCGGCGCGGGCGGCCGCGAAGGCCGGTCCGGGCGTCAGGTCGATCATCAGCGCACCGTCGACGAGCAGCGCGGTCGCCGCCCGCGCCTCGTCGCCGACGGCGGTCGCGCAGGCGGCACACGGGCAGCCGGGCTGCGGCAGCCCCTGAGGGGCGCCGGTGCCGAGGAGAGTCACATCCACACCGCCGAGTTTCTCGCGTCCGCGTCCGGCGGGCGCGGCGGGGGCGGACTCGACACGGCCGTTAGGCTGCCGATCAGCACGGAAGCACGGCACGGCGGAGTGCGTCAGGACGCGCTCCGCGGTGGCACAGATTCGTACTCGGTGGGATCCAGGAGGCGCACATGGCGTGGACGTGGCGGTTCGAGAAGGCCGACGGTTCGGAGACGGCGCCGGCCGTGCAACCGGAGGAGTTCACCACCCAGGGCGACGCGGAGTCCTGGATCGGCGAGGAGTGGAAGGCCCTCCTCGAAGGCGGCGTCGACCAGGTCAGGCTCTTCGAGGACGGCACCGAGATCTACACGGGCCCCATGAGCCTGCACGCGGACGCGGAGGCCTGACAGCCGAAGACGCCGGGCCGGACCCCTCAGGGGTCCGGCCCGGCGTCAAAGAATCCATCCCGCCGCGACGGCGCGCAACCACGACGGCGAGGGCCCGGCGGCATCAACGACGGTCGGCACCCCCACGCACGACTACGGCTTCTCGCCCCGCTTCACCTGCGGCTTCGGCAGCCGCAGCCGCCGCATCTGCAACGTGCGCATGACCGCGTACGGCTTCACGCCCTTGAGGTTCTCGTTCGGGAAGCGCTCCTGGAGCAGCTTGCCCAGGCGGACCCAGATCAGCGCCGAGTCGATCACGATCAGCACGATGATCACGAGCCACAGCAGCAGCGCGATGCTCTGGATCGACGGCACCCGGATCATGGTGAGCACCAGGATCACCACAGCCATCGGCAGGAAGAACTCGGCGACGGCCCAGCGGGAGTCGACGTAGTCGCGCGCGAACCGGCGTACCGGTCCCTTGTCGCGCACCGGCAGATACCGCTCGTCACCGCTGGCCATGGCCTCGCGCTGGCGGGCCATGTCGGCGCGGCGGGCCTCACGCTGGGCCTTCGTCGCGTCCTTGCGGTTGGTCGGCGTATGCGCACGGGAGCGGCGCTGCGACTGGGAATCGCTGCGTTTGGGCGTCGGGCGGCCCTTGGGGGCCTGCGGATCGCGGGGCTGCTGGGGCTGGTCCGCGGTCACCTTGGCGGTCGCGGCCTGCTCATCCTTCGAACGGCTTCGGAACACAAGGCCCAAGGGTACGTGCTCGCAGCGGCTGAACCATGGTCCGACGGGGCACGATCCGGCAACGGCACCCGCGGGACCCGCACGCGGCCGGCCCGGAACCGCTGCCCTACCGGGACAGAGCAGACATCGTGTGGCTTGTCCGGACTCTCCCTACTCCTTGCGCGGGAGGCGACGCGCTCCCGATCGTCCTGGAGGAGGAGCGCATCCGGGCGCGAACAGTGCGGTAATGGAACCAGGGCCCGTACTGTGGGGTCTGTAGATGTGCTGGAGCCTAAGCCCGAGGTGACTCGGCCAGAAGGGGGCGCGCGAGGCCCATGAGCGATGGTGTCATGAAGCGGATGGGGATGATCTTCCGCGCGAAGGCCAACAAGGCCCTGGACCGGGCCGAAGACCCGCGCGAAACCCTCGACTACTCGTACCAGAAGCAGCTGGAGCTGCTTCAGAAGGTGCGCCGCGGCGTCGCCGACGTGGCGACCTCCCGCAAGCGCCTGGAGCTTCAGCTCAACCAGCTCCAGGGCCAGTCTTCCAAGCTGGAGGACCAGGGCCGCAAGGCGCTGGCGCTCGGCCGCGAGGACCTGGCCCGCGAGGCGCTGAGCCGGCGCAGCGCGCTGCAACAGCAGGTCACGGACCTGGAGACGCAGCACCAGACGCTCCAGGGCGAGGAGGAGAAGCTGACGCTGGCCGCGCAGCGGCTCCAGGCCAAGGTCGACGCCTTCCGTACGAAGAAGGAGACGATCAAGGCCACGTACACGGCCGCCCAGGCGCAGACCCGGATCGGCGAGGCCTTCTCCGGCATCTCCGAGGAGATGGGCGACGTCGGCATGGCCATCCAGCGTGCGGAGGACAAGACCGCACAGCTCCAGGCCAGGGCCGGTGCGCTCGACGAGCTGATGGCCTCCGGCGCGCTGGACGACCCGACCGGCATGGCCAAGGACGACATCACGGCCGAGCTGGACCGTCTCTCCGGCGGCAGCGATGTCGAACTGGAGCTACAGCGGATGAAGGCCGAGCTCGCGGGAGGCTCGTCCGGCCAGCAGGCGATCGAGGGCGGTCAGAACGGCGAGGGGCAGTCCGCCCCGCAGCAGGACCGGCCGCGTTTCGACAAGCAGTGACGGCCGGCGGCGGATAGCCTCGCAGGGATCGTCGGACCGGACCAAGGGAGACCGTCGTGATCGTACGGATCATGGGGGAGGGCCAGGTGAAGCTGGACGATGCCCACTTCGCCGAGCTCAACAAGCTGGACGATGAGCTGCTCGCCGAGATGGAGAGCAACGACGAAGCAGGCTTCCAGCGCACTCTCGGGGCCCTGCTGGACGCGGTGCGCCGGCTCGGCACGCCGCTTCCCGACGACGCCCTCGAACCCTCCGAACTCATCCTGCCGTCCCCGGACGCCTCGCTCGACGAGGTCCGGGAGATGCTCAGCGACGACGGCCTCATCCCGGGCTGAGTCCTGGGCCGCTCCCGGCCCGACCGCTCCACTCCAGCGCACAGCGCCCCGGCCCCTCGGTGGACCGGGGCGCTACCGTTTGCTCTTGTGAGCCTCCTCGACCCCCGCCCGGACGCACCCCGTGCCGGCCGCTTCCAGTGGCACCGGACGCATCCGTTCGCCTTCGACGCCGCCCTGGCCGTGGCCGTCTTCGCGTGCATCCTGTGCGGTGCGGTGGCCGACCCGCACGGTCCGCACGGCCCGCGGTTCGCCGGCCACCACCTGACCGCCACGACCGTGGTGCTCGCCGCGCTGGCCTGCGCCGCCCTGGTCCTGCGCCGCCGGCTGCCCCGTACGGTCCTGGCCGTGACCGGCTCGCTCACCATCGTCGAGCTGCTCGCCCGCTCCAGCGATCCGCGCGCCCCCGTGGCCGCCTCCGCCGTGATAGCGCTCTACAGCCTGGCCTCGCGCACCGACCGGCCCACGACCGGGCGGGTCGGCGCCCTGACCGTGGTCGTCCTGACCGCCGCGGCGATGCTCTACGGGCCCCGCCCCTGGTACGCGCAGGAGAACATCGCCATCTTCGCCTGGACGGGTATGGCCGCGGCCGCCGGTGACGCGGTCCGCAGCCGCCGTGCCTTCGTCAGCGCCATCCGGGAGCGCGCCGAACGCGCCGAGCGCACCCGTGAGGAGGAGGCCCGGCGCCGGGTCGCCGAGGAGCGCCTGCGGATCGCCCGTGAGCTGCACGATGTCGTCGCCCATCACATCGCCCTGGTCAACGTCCAGGCGGGCGTCGCCTCGCATGTCATGGACAACCGTCCCGACCAGGCCAAGGAGGCGCTGGCGCACGTCCGTGAGGCGTCCCGCTCGGCGCTGGAGGAACTCCG
Source organism: Streptomyces sp. MCA2 (assembly GCF_023544705.1). Lineage (NCBI taxonomy): Bacteria > Bacillati > Actinomycetota > Actinomycetes > Kitasatosporales > Streptomycetaceae > Streptomyces > Streptomyces sp. MCA2. The sequence goes on along the minus strand of NZ_JAMJFM010000028.1, from coordinate 26,610 downwards.
CGCCACCGTCGGCCTGTTGCGGCAGTCCGACGATCCCAAGGCGCCGACCGAGCCGGCTCCGGGGCTCGGCGTCCTCGACCAGCTCGTCGACGGTTTCGTCCGGGCCGGCATCCCGGTCGATCTGGAGGTCCCGCACTCGCCCCGGCCGCTGCCCGCCTCCGTCGACCTCACCGCCTACCGCGTGGTCCAGGAGGCGCTGACCAATGTCCACAAGCACGCCGGTGAGGGGGCCCGCGCCACGGTGCGGATCGTCGACGCCGACACCGCGCTGACCGTGACCGTCCTGGACGACGGCGCGGGCCGGGCCGGCATCCCGCGGCAGAAGGGCGGCGACCGGCCGCCCGTGGAGCCCGGCGGGCCCGGCGAGCCGGAGGACAGCGGCGGCGGCCACGGCCTGATCGGGATGCGCGAGCGGGTCTTCGCCCTGCGCGGCACGGTCGTGACGGGACCGCGGGCGGCCGGCGGTTTCCAGGTCCGGGTCACCCTTCCGCTTCAGGCCGTCCGTACGGGGGAGTCGGTATGACGATCAAGGTGCTGCTCGCCGATGACCAGGCCCTGCTGCGCAGCGCGTTCCGGGTGCTGGTCGACTCCGAGCCGGACATGCGGGTGGTGGGGGAGGCCTCCGACGGCGCCCAGGCGTACGAGCTGACCCGGGCCCAGCGCCCCGATGTCGTCCTGATGGACATCCGGATGCCCGGGGTGGACGGCCTGGCGGCCACCCGCATGATCAGCGAGGATCCGGAGCTCACCGACGTCCGGGTGGTCATCCTGACCACCTTCGAGGTCGACGACTATGTGGTGCAGTCGCTGCGGGCCGGTGCCAGCGGCTTCCTCGGCAAGGGCGCCGAACCGGACGAGATGCTGGGCGCGATCCGGATCGCGGCGGCCGGGGAGGCGCTGCTCTCGCCCGTCGCGACCAAGGGCCTGATCGCGAAGTTCCTCGCGCAGGGCGGCAGTTCCGGGGACGGCGGGCCCGGCGGCCGGGGTGCCGAACGGCTGGCGACGCTGACCGGCCGCGAGCGCGAGGTGCTGACCCTGGTGGCCGGCGGGCTGTCCAACGACGAGATCGGCGAGCAGCTCGCGGTCAGCCCGCTCACCGTCAAGACGCATGTCAACCGTGCGATGGCCAAGCTGGGCGCCCGGGACCGCTCCCAGCTGGTGGTCATCGCCTACGAGTCGGGACTCGTACGCCCACGGGTGCAGTGAGGGTGGAGCCTCCCGTACTCCCAACGCGGTACGGGCACCGGCCGGAAACCGACCTGCGAGCGAGGAAAACCGGCCAGGGCATGGCGGAAGGTGTATGTGGGCCCGTGAAAGGCCCCGCCGTCCGTTTCAGAACAGAAGAGAGACCCCACCCATGTCCTGGCTGTCCCGACTCAGCCTCGTACAACGGGGCCTGATAGCGCTGATGTCGATCGTGGCGATCGCCTTCGGCGCCATCGCGATCCCGCAGCTCAAGCAGCAGCTCCTGCCGTCCATCGAACTCCCGATGGTGTCCGTGCTGGCGCCGTACCAGGGCGCCTCCCCCGATGTCGTCGAGAAGCAGGTGATCGAGCCGCTGGAGGACGGTGTCCAGGCGGTCGACGGCATCAAGAGCGTCACCTCGACGTCGAGCGAGGGCTCGGGCGTCATCATGGCGCAGTTCGACTACGGCAACGACTCCGATCGCCTGGTCGCCGACGTCCAGCAGGCCGTGAACCGCGCCCGTGCGAAGCTGCCCAAGGACGTCGACCCGCAGGTGGTGGCCGGCTCGACGGACGACATCCCCACCGTCGTCCTCGCCGTCTCCTCCCGGGACAAGGATCAGCAGACGCTCGCCGACCAGCTCAAGCGCAGCGTCGTCCCGGACCTGAAGAACATCGACGGCGTCAGCCAGGTCACGGTGGACGGCGTCCAGGACCGGATCGTCGCGGTCACCCCCGACGAGAAGAAGCTCGCCGCCGCCGGACTGAACTCCCAGGCGCTCGGCCAGGCGCTGGAGGCCGGCGGGACGTCGGTGCCCGCCGGTTCGTTCGCCGAGGGCGGGCAGAGCAAGACCGTCCAGGTCGGCGCGGGCTTCACGTCCGTCAAGCAGATCAGGGACCTGACGATCGCGCCGTCCCCGGCAGCCGGTGACGCCGCCGCGGGCGCCGGCCGGCCGGCCGGGCCGGTCCGCCTCGGCGACGTCGCCACCGTCAAGGAGCAGTCGGCCACCCCGACCTCGATCACCCGCACCGACGGCAGGCCCAGCCTCGCCGTCATGGTGACGATGGACCAGGACGGCAGCGCGGTCGCGATATCCGACGCGGTCAAGGACAAGCTCACCAAGATCCGTCAGGACCTGGGCAAGGGCACCGAGGTCACGGTTGCCTCCGACCAGGGCCCGGCGGTCTCCAAGTCGATCGAGTCGCTGACCACGGAGGGCCTGCTCGGCCTCGCCATGGCGGTCATCGTCATCCTCGTCTTCCTGCTCAGCCTGCGCTCGACGCTGGTCACCGCGGTCTCCATCCCGCTCTCGGTCGTCATCACGCTGATCGTGCTGTGGACCGGGGACCTCTCCCTGAACATGCTCACCCTCGGCGCGCTGACCATCGCGATCGGCCGCGTCGTCGACGACTCCATCGTCGTCCTGGAGAACATCAAGCGGCACCTGGGCTACGGCGAGGAGCGCCGCGAGGCCATCCTCTCCGCCGTCAAGGAGGTCTCCGGAGCGATCACCTCCTCCACCCTCACCACGGTCGCGGTCTTCCTGCCGATCGGCGTGGTCGGCGGCATGGTCGGTGCGCTCTTCGGCTCCTTCTCGCTGACGGTGACCGTCGCCCTGCTCTCCTCCCTGATCGTCTCCCTGACGGTCGTACCGGTCCTCTCCTTCTGGTTCCTGCGCGCCCCGGAGATCCCCGAGGGCACGACCCAGGACGACCTGCGCCGCGAGGCCGAGGAGAAGGAGGCCAAGAGCCCGCTCCAGCGCCTCTACGTCCCCGTCCTGCGGTTCGCGACCCGCCGCCGGATCACCAGCCTGGTCATCGCCGTCGTCATCCTCATCGGCACCTTCGGCATGGGCCCGCTCCTGAAGACCAACTTCTTCGACCAGGGCGACCAGGACACCCTCACCGTCAAGCAGGAGCTGGAGCCGGGCACCAGCCTGGACGCGGCCGACAAGCAGGCCAAGAAGGTCGAGAAGCTGCTCGCGGCCAACGACGACATCGCCGACTACCAGGTCACCGTCGGCTCCTCCGGCTTCATGGCGGCCTTCGGCGGCGGCACCGGCGCCAACCAGGCCTCCTACCAGCTCAAGCTGAAGGACGCCGCGGACTCCGGCAAGGTCACCGACGACCTGCGGGCCGGCCTCGGCAAGCTCGGCCCGTCCATCGGCGACACCACCGTCACCGCGGGCGGCGGCTTCGGCAACCAGGACCTGAGCGTGGTCGTCAAGGCCGCCGACGGCGACGTGCTGAAGAAGGCCAGTGAGCAGGTCCGCAAGACCGTCGCCGGTCTCGACGACGTCACCGACGTCCAGAGCGACCTCGCCCAGAGCGTGCCGCGGATCTCCGTGAAGCCCAACGAGAAGGCGGCCGCGGCCGGTTACAACCAGACCACCCTCGGCGGTGCGGTCACCCAGGCGGTCCGCGGCACCACCAGCGGCAAGGCCGTCCTGGACGACACCGAGCGCGACATCATGATCAAGTCGGCCCACCCGGCGACCACCGTGGCCGAGTTGAAGAAGCTGGCCATCCCGACCCCGGCAGGCCCGGCCGAGCTCGGCACGCTCGCGACCGTGCGGACCGTCCCCGGCCCGGTCCAGATGACCCGGATCGACGGGGCCCGTTCGGCGACCATCACCGCCAAGCCGACCGGCGACAACACCGGCGCGGTCAGCGCCACGCTCCAGAGCAAGATCAACGAGCTGAAGCTGCCGGACGGTGCCACCGCGGAGATCGGCGGCGTCTCCCAGGACCAGACCGACGCGTTCTCCTCGCTCGGCCTGGCGATGCTGGCGGCCATCGCCATCGTCTTCATGCTCCTGGTCGGCACCTTCCGCTCGCTGATCCAGCCGCTGATCCTCCTCGTCTCGATCCCCTTCGCGGCGACCGGTGCGATCGGCCTGCTGGTCGCCACCGGCACCCCGCTGGGCGTCCCGGCGATGATCGGCATGCTGATGCTGATCGGCATCGTGGTCACCAACGCCATCGTGCTGATCGACCTGATCAACCAGTACCGGGCGCAGGGCTACGGCGTCGTGGAGGCGGTCATCGAGGGCGGCCGCCACCGCCTCCGCCCGATCCTCATGACCGCCCTGGCCACGATCATGGCGCTGCTCCCGATGGCGCTGTCCATCACGGGCGACGGCGGCTTCATCTCCCAGCCGCTCGCCGTGGTCGTGATCGGCGGTCTGATCACCTCCACCCTGCTCACCCTCCTCCTCGTCCCGACGCTCTACGCGATGATCGAGCTCCGCAAGGAGCGCCGGGCGAAGAAGAAGGCCGCCAAGAAGGCCGGTCCGCAGGCCGAGGAGACCGACCGCGCCCCGGAGCCGGCGGGCGTCTGACGCCGACGACGGGACAGCGCGGCACACGAAGAGAGAGCGCAGCAACGAAGAAAGAGCGCAGAAACGATGCCCCCGCAGGCCGGTGCTTGCGGGGGCATCGTGCTGGGCATGCCCGTGGCGGGGTGTGACCGCCCCACCACCGACGAAGGGGGATATCCATGGGGAAGCACGGTGACGGCAAGGGCGGCGAGGAAGGCGACAAGCAGCAGAGCCCGAAGGAGTCCGACGGCCGGTGGACCAAGCCGGTGACCCAGCCGCCGAAGAAGTAGGGGAGGCCGCCATGTCCTCGCCGAGCCGGCTGGTGGAAATCCTGCGCAACAAGGGCGCGTTGGCGCCGGAATGGGCCCCGGCCGTCGCCGCGGTCGACCGCGCGCACTTCGTCCCGGACACCTTCGAGGTGGCCGACCGCACGGTCTCCCGCTCCGCGGACGAGGCGGAGTGGCGCCGGATGGTCTATGCCGACCTGCCGCTCATCACCCAGCACAACGACGGCCGGCGCGCGGCGGGCGAGGTCGCCGTGCCCACCTGCTCGACGTCCATGCCCTCCCTCATGCTGGCGATGGCCGCGATCGTCCGGGACGGCGACGCCGTACTGGAGATCGGCACGGGAACCGGCTATCACGCCGCCTGGCTCGCGCACCGGCTCGGCGAGGACCGTACGACCACGATCGAGACCGACAAGGCCCTGCACGACATCGCCCGCGACAACCTGGCACGTGCGGGCCTGCATCCGCACATGACGTGCGGCAACGGCCTGGCGGGCGTCCCCGGACGGGCCCCCTTCGACCGCACCATCGCCACCTGCACGGTCCGCGACATCCCCTACGCCTGGGTGGAGCAGACCGCCCCGGGCGGCACGATCCTCACCCCGTGGGGCTCGTCGTTCCACTCCTACTCGTTCGCCACCCTGACCGTCCGCGACGGGCAGGCCACCGGCCGCTTCTCCGGCCGCCCGGCCTTCATGTGGGCCCGTCAGCAGCGCCGCTCCTACGGCCGCATCAGGGACTGGTACCACGGCGAGGAGGGCGACCACGGCACGACCACGCTCGACCCCCGGGTGCTGGAGGAGGATCTGCACGCCCGCTTCGCCGTGGGTCTGCGGGTGCGGGACGCCTGGCCGCTGCTGTGCCCCGCCGACGACGGCAGCGACGAAGCCACGTACTGGCTCTTCGACGACGCCCGCACCTCCTGGGCCACGGCCGAGTACGTCCCCGGCCGCGCGGCCTACGAGACCGAACAGCACGGCCCGCGCCGCCTGTGGGACGAGGTGGAGGGCGCCTACCGGTCCTGGACCGCCGAGGGCAGCCCCGCCCGGGGCCGCTATCGCATCACCGTCACCGCCGAAGGCCAGACCGTGTCACTGTGACGCCCCGTCCCGGCGGTGCACCGGGACGGGCCGAACTGCACGCCTAGCCCTGGTCCTTGAGCGAAGCCACGAACGCCGTCCAGGCCGCCGCCGGGATGAGCAGCGCGAGGCCGTGGGGGCCCTTGCTGTCGCGTACGGGAACGAGGCCGGGGAAGTCGTCGGCGACCTCGACGCAGCTGCCGCCGTTGGGGTTGCTGTAGATGCTCTTGCGCCAGCGGGCTGAGTTCAGCTCGGGGGTGTGTCGCATGGCGTGTGGTCCTCCATTACCTTCCGGATCAGCTCTGCCGACTCCGCCAGTGAGAGCGAGTTCGCGCGCAGCACTTCGTACTTGCGCCGCCACGTTTTCACGGCTTCCGCATCCTCGTAGAGGTGCGCGGTCTCGTTGCCCTCTTCGTAGGCCACGGTGGAACCGTCAGGAAGCGTCAGCAGATTCAGAGCGCCGCCCATCAGCGGGTGAAGACCCGCGCTGAACGGCATCACCTGCACCTTGCTGTCCGGAAAATCCACCTGTTCGAGCAGCCGGGCCAGTTGTTTGTACGTGCACTCCCCGCTGCCCATCTGCCGCCGGCCGCGCTCCGCAACGCACTGCGGGACGTGTTGCGGATCGCGGTCAGCCGGGGCGACCGGCTGCCGGAGCCGTGCGACCACGGGGAGACGAGGCTGTGCGAGGGCCGGACCTGCTGCCGCGCCTGCCGCCGGCAGATCTATCTGTGACCCGCCGACCTGCCCGGGCCGCGGACCGTGGGGCGTACGCATTCGGCGGTGCACCTCTCGCCGATCACCGGGAGTGATGGTTACGTGGCCTGTGGTGTCGAACCGACGAAAGGTGAGCGAGCGTGCCGTCCTCCCTGGTCCGCAAGGCCGCCCCCGTAACCGCCGCCGGGCTCGCCTGTGCGCTGGCCTTCGCGGCCGCTCCGCCCGCCGCGGCCGGGCCTGCCGCCGCCCTGCCCACCGTCGGCGTCCGGGTCGGCGTCACGGGCGGGGCCTACACCGGCAGCGTGGGAATCGTCCGGACGTCCGCCCGCACCGTCTTCGGCGGCTACTACTGCGCGGCCAACGGCACCGACCCCACACCGCTCACCGCCCTGGCCGACGCCCAGGAGCAATACGGCCTCGGCGGGGTGCGGGCGTACTGGGACGCCGCCAAGAAGGACTTCGTCGTCACCGACATCCATGGTGATGTCGCGGACAGCAAGAAGAAGTGGAACGCGTACGTGAACGAGAAGAAGATCACGACCGGGCCCTGCGGGACCGCGATCAAGGACACCGACAAGGTCCGCTGGACCCTGGAGGCCTGACCGGCCGCCGCCCCGCTCCGGGGCCGGGCGGCCGTCAACGCGTCGCGCTGGCGGCCGTCACGGCCCGCGGGGCCTACGGCAGCGCCAGCATCCGCTCCAGCGCCAGCTTCGCGAAGCTCTCGGTCTCCCTGTCGACCTCGATGCGGTTGACGACCTTGCCCGCGGCGAGGGACTCCAGCGTCCACACGAGGTGGGGGAGGTCGATGCGGTTCATCGTCGAGCAGAAGCAGACCGTCTTGTCGAGGAAGACGATCTCCTTGTCCTCCGCGGCGAAGCGGTTGGCCAGCCGGCGGACCAGGTTCAGTTCGGTGCCGATGGCCCACTTCGAGCCGCGCGGAGCGGCCTCCAGCGCCTTGATGATGTACTCCGTCGAGCCGACGTAGTCCGCCGCCGCCACGACCTCGTGCTTGCACTCGGGGTGGACGAGGACATTGACGTCCGGAATGCGCTTCCGCACATCCTCCACCGACTCCAGCGAGAAGCGGCCGTGCACCGAGCAGTGCCCGCGCCACAGGATCATCTTGGCGGCCCGCAGCTGCTCGGCGGTCAGGCCGCCGTTCGGCTTGTGCGGGTTGTAGACCACGCAGTCGTCCAGGGACAGGCCCATGTCGCGGACGGCGGTGTTGCGGCCCAGGTGCTGGTCGGGCAGGAAGAGGACCTTCGTCGCACCGGGCTCTCCCTGCTCGAAGGCCCAGTCCAGCGCGCGCTTGGCGTTGGAGGACGTACAGATCGTGCCGCCGTGCTTGCCGGTGAAGGCCTTGATGTCGGCGGAGGAGTTCATGTACGAGACCGGCACGACCTGCTCGGCTATGCCGGCGTCGGTGAGCACGTCCCAGCACTCGGCGACCTGCTCGGCGGTGGCCATATCGGCCATCGAGCAGCCCGCGGCCAGGTCGGGGAGGATGACCTGCTGGTCGTCGCCGGTGAGGATGTCCGCGGACTCCGCCATGAAGTGCACACCGCAGAAGACGATGTACTCGGCGTCCGGCCGGGCGGCGGCGTCCCGCGCGAGCTTGAAGGAGTCGCCGGTCACATCGGCGAACTCGATGACCTCGTCGCGCTGGTAGTGGTGCCCGAGGACGAAGACCTTGTCCCCGAGCTTCTCCTTGGCCGCGCGGGCCCGCTCGACGAGGTCGGGGTCCGACGGCGTCGGCAGATCGCCGGGGCACTCCACACCGCGCTCGCTCTTGGGATCGGCCTCACGGCCGAGGAGCAGCAGGGCCAGCGGGGTCGGCTGGACGTCCAGGGGCTGGGCGGTGGTCACAACACGCACCCTCTCTTCTTCGATGAGCGCGGCGGGGCCGCAGCGGGGAGCCGGCTTGCACCGGGAGCCTTTTCGTCTATTTGACGCTATCTATCATAGCTGCTTCACGTCACTTTGACGATGGCCATTGTGTCGATGTGACGCATCCGTACCGCCGTGTGCGGTCGGCCACGTGTTCCCGGCCGCCGGTGTGCGAGCATGAGGAGAGAACGATGCGAGAGGCTGCCACCGGCGGCGTCCGAAAAGGCTTCTCGACAAATTGCGCCCAGCCGGAATTAATCCGGGACGTCCCCGGTTGCAGCTGGTTGCAACCGATGACAAGCGGTCCGTACAACCCGGGAGAGATCTAGATGAGCGTTCAGGACGAGACCACCGTCAGCGACGGCATCATCCTGTCCGACGCGGCCGCGTCGAAGGTCAAGGGCCTTCTGGAGCAGGAAGGCCGGGACGACCTCGCGCTGCGGGTGGCCGTTCAGCCCGGCGGCTGCTCCGGACTGCGCTACCAGCTCTTCTTCGACGAGCGTTCGCTCGACGGCGATGTCGTCAAGGACTTCGACGGCGTCAAGGTCGTCACCGACCGGATGAGCGCCCCCTACCTGGGCGGTGCCTCCATCGACTTTGTGGACACCATCGAGAAGCAGGGCTTCACGATCGACAACCCGAACGCCTCCGGCTCCTGCGCCTGCGGCGACTCCTTCAGCTAAGGAGCACGGGCAGTACGTACGAAAGGCGGCGCCCCCCCCGAGTGGGGGAGCGCCGCCTTTCGTCTTCCCGTCTCCGTGCGGCCCGCCGCGGTGGTCTCCGCGGCGGCGGACCCACGGCGTCCGCTCACTGCTTCGGCACGGACTCACCGCTCGACACATCGACCACCTTCCGGCCGTCCAGCGGCTTCTGGAGCGTCACGGTCTTGGTGAACTCCTTGGCGATCTTCACGCAGACCTGGCCCGGCTTCTTGTCCTTGCCGACGACCTTGGTCTTCACGGTCGAGCCGGACTCCTCGGCGCTCACCGAGTAGACGCTGCACACCCCGCCCCAGAAGTGCACCGTCAGCTTCTTGCCACCGTCGCTCACGGCGTACGACTCCAGGGACATCGCCCCGGGCTTCCCGGACGGCTTCCCGGACGGCTTCTGCGGGCTCTGCGACGTGCCGCCGCCGTCCCGGTGGGCCAGGTACTTCGGGTTCACCGCCGGGTGCGCGACCGTCGAGGCGGAGTCCGGGCCGCTCCCGGCGCCCGGCTGGCGCACCGTGTAGAGCCACGACGGCACCAGCGCCTGGCTGCCGTCCACGTACTGCACCGAGAGCCCGAAGACCGCGCCGGTCACCTCGGTCGGGTGCTGCCCCTTCGTCGGCGCCGGCTCGCACGGTGCGATCCCGTCGCCCTTGCCGCTCTTGCCGTCCTTGCCGGCGGGCGTCGAGGGGCAGCCGGCCGGCGTGCGGCCGTCGCCCGAATTCAGCCGGTCCAGCGTCTTGTCGGCGCTCAGCACCGGATAGTCCGCACCCTTGACCGGGTTCGCCAACTGTCCGCTGCCGCCCACCACTTGACCGTCCGAGCCGACCTGTATGTCGCTCTGCCAGCCGTACGTCGGCAGCCCGCCGAGCACCGGATTCGCGCTGACGATGCGCACCGCACCGGACAGCCCGCCCGCGTCGAGCTTGGCGTTCTCCTGGCCGAGCGCCTTCAGCACCGGCCGCACCGCCTGCTCGGCCTTCTTCGGCGAGACCGCGCCCTTGCCGCTGCTGTCGTCCTCGGTCGTGACGTCCCCGCCGCCGCGGTACGACGGACAGCCGGGCCGGCCCGACGGCGCGGCGCCGTCGCCCTTGTCCTGGCCCGTCCCGCCCTTCGGGGAGGCCGGCAGCGCACAGTTCGTGCCGCCCGGGGTGCCGTACTGCGAGTACGTCCAGGCGCCCGAGCCGGACTTCTTCACCTCCAGGACGGGGCTACGGGCGTCCCGCGTCAGCCCGCCGACCTTCCAGGACGCACCCTCCGAGCGGACCTTTCCGGACACATCCAGTGCCTTCGCCAGTCGTTCCACCGACTCGCGGCTGATCTCGCCCTTGGGGCGGTACACCGGCGCGGACGCCGGGCCGCCGGGAAGCTTCTTCACCGCGCGGTACTTCGCACCCTGGGGATTGGGCTCACCGGCGGCGATCGAGCCGCCGCCGGCGTATCCGTCGAGTGCCAGCGGCGGCGGGTCGCCCGCGGCCGCGGAGCCCGCGTCGCTGGACGCGGACGAAGCCCAGTACGCCGCGCCGCCCCCGGCGAGAAGTACCGCCGCGGCCATCGAGGCGACCACCACTGGGGTGCGCCGCCTGCGCTCCTGGGGGTTCGGGGTGTCGGTGGTGTCCTCGGTGTTCACCGCATCGCTCCTTCGCTCCGCTGAACATCTGACGTGCCATCCTCCGTGAGGGGACGTCGATGGGACGGAGCGGGGGGCTATACGGTTCCGGCCGGCCGGCCGGTCAGTCGCCGTACTCGGACATTCCGTCCACGAGTGCGGCCGAAGCGGAGGGGACCTCGACGCCGTGCAGATCGGCGGCACGCCCCGGCGGCGGCGCGGAGCGACGTCCGCCCTGCCAGCGACCGGCCATCCGTGCACAGTCGCCGCGCAGCTCGTCGAGCGATTCGGGGTCCGGCGCGGAGGGCGATGTGCCCTTGCGCGGTGTGACGGCTTTCACAGGCTTGGTCATAGGGGCACCGTACGCAGCCATGTACCGAGGAGAAAGACCTACTATTGGGTAGTTTCAGCCATTCCAAGTGTCCGGGATGACCGGGTGGCGCGCGACCCCGGCGGGTAGCGTTGCTACACGTCCGCCCGCCCCTACGCCTTCCGCAGGAGCAGACCCGTCGTGCGTATCGCAGTCACCGGCTCCATCGCCACCGACCACCTGATGACCTTCCCCGGCCGTTTCGCCGATCAGTTGGTCGCCGACCAACTGCATACGGTCTCCCTCTCGTTCCTGGTGGACCAGCTCGACGTCCGCCGCGGCGGGGTCGCCGCCAACATCTGCTTCGGCATGGGCCAGCTCGGCACCGCGCCGATCCTGGTCGGTGCCGCCGGCAACGACTTCGAGGAGTACCGCGCCTGGCTCGACCGCCACGGCGTCGACACCCGCTCCGTACGCATCTCCGAGGTCCTGCACACCGCGCGCTTCGTGTGCACCACCGACGCCGACCACAACCAGATCGGCTCCTTCTACACCGGCGCCATGAGCGAGGCCCGGCTGATCGAGCTCCAGCACGTCTCCGCGCGGGTCGGCGGCCTGGACCTCGTGCTGATCGGCGCGGACGACCCCGAGGCGATGATCCGGCACACCGAGGAGTGCCGCAGCCGCGGTATCCCGTTCGGCGCCGACTTCTCCCAGCAGATCGCCCGTATGGACGGCGAAGCCATCCGCACCCTCCTGGAGGACGCGGCCTACCTCTTCTCCAACGAGTACGAGAAGGGCCTGATCGAGTCCAAGACCGGCTGGACCGCCGACGAGATCCTCGCCAAGGTCGGCACCCGCGTCACCACCCTCGGCGCCAACGGCGTCCGCATCGAGCGGGTCGGCCAGCCGGCCATCGAGGTCGGCGTCCCGGAGGAGAACGCCAAGGCCGACCCGACCGGCGTCGGCGACGCCTTCCGCGCCGGCTTCCTGTCCGGCCTGGCCTGGGGCGTCGGCCTGGAGCGTGCCGCGCAGGTCGGCTGCATGCTGGCGACGCTGGTCATCGAGACCGTCGGCACCCAGGAGTACGAGCTGCACCGCAGCCACTTCATGGACCGCTTCACCAAGGCCTACGGCCACGAGGCCGCGGCCGAGGTCCAGCAGCACCTGGCCTGACCGGCCCTTCAGGCGCGGCGCCGCACGACATACGCGGCGCCGCGCTCGGCCGCCCGCTCGCCCACGTACTCCTGGCCGCGCATGCTGCACCAGGCCGGGATGTCCTGCCGGGCCGCCTCGTCGTCGGAGAGCACCGTCACGGTGCCGCCGACCGGCACCTCGCCGATCACCTTCGCCAGCTCGATGACCGGGATCGGGCAGCGCTTGCCGAGCGAGTCGACGACCAGGCCGCCGGACTCGGTCTTGCTGCCGGATCCGGCGGGTCCTGCGGCGGGCTCCGCGGCCTCCGGGGACTCCGGCGCCCCGGTGGCGTGCCCCGCCCCGCCGGCCGTCGCCCGCGCGGCCCCGGCCTCCGCCGCCGGGACCCCCAGCCGCTCCCGCACCGAGCGCACCACCTGGGGCAGCACCTCCAGGAAGCGCTCCACCTCCGCCTCGGCCGTGCCGTACGGCAGCGAGACCCGCACATTCCCCTCGGACAGCACACCCATCGCACGCAGCACATGGCTCGGCGTCAGGGTGCTGGACGTGCACGACGATCCGGACGACACCGAGAAGCCCGCCCGGTCGAGCTCGTGCAGCAGCGCCTCCCCGTCGACATAGAGACAGGAGAAGGTGACGAGATGGGGGAGGCGGTGCACCGGGTCGCCGACCACCTCCACGTCCGGGACCAGCTGCGGCACCCGCTCCCGGATCCGGTCCACCAGCCGCCGCAGCCGCGCCGCTTCGTCCCCGGTCTCCGCTCCCGCCCGCAGCGCGCGCAGGGACGCCGCGGCGGCCACCACCGCCGGGATGTTCTCGAACCCCGCACTACGGCCCGACTCCCGCTCGTCGTGCGGCCCCTGAGGTGCGAACCGGGTCCCCTTGCGGACCGCGAGCAGCCCCACGCCGGGCGGGCCGCCCCACTTGTGGGCGCTCGCCGCCAGCAGCGACCAGGCGCCGGGCACCGGCCCCCACGGCAGCGACTGCGCGGCATCCACCAGGAGGGGGACGCCCGCCTCCCGGCAGAGCGCGGCCACCTCTTCGACCGGCTGTTCGGTTCCCACCTCGTGGTTGGCGGACTGGAGGCAGACCAGGGCGGTGTCCGGGCCGAGCGCGGCGCCGACCTCGCCGGCCGCCACCCGGCCCGTACGGTCCACCGCCAGCTCCCCGCGGGTGCCGCCGGCCGCCTCGTGGACCTCGGCGGCATGCAGGACGGCGGAGTGCTCGACGGCGGAGTGCAGCAGCCGGCGGCCGACACGCCGACGGGCCGCCAGCGCGCCGGACACTCCCGCGTGCACGGCCTGCGTCCCCGAAGGGGTGAAAACCAATTCGTCCGGGCGGCAGCCCACGGCCTCGGCCGCCGCCTCCCGCGCGGCATCCAGCAGCAGCCGGGCGCGCCGTCCCTCCCGGTAGAGGCGGGCCGGGTCGGCCCAGCCTTCGTCGAGCGAGGCGAGCAGGGCCTCACGGGCGACGGGGTGCAGCGGGGCGGCGGACGCCGCGTCGAAATAGGACATGTACGAGACGTTAGCCCCCGGGCCCACGCGGCGAGGCGTCCTCATCGCGGTGCGGTGGCACGGGCTCCGGGGCGCCGGGGCCCGGTCGGACGGGCCGCCGGGCGCGACCCCGCGGACCGCGCGGGAGCACTCCAGGGCACGGCGTCAGATGCCTGGTGGAAGCGGGTATTCGGGGGTTCGGGGGGTGTCTTCCGTAGGCCTCGGCCACCCCTTAGGGGTGCGTCGCGGCGCGTTGGGCACCCTCCCCGCGCGACCCCAAATAGCGTCCAGTAGGGTTTGGTCCGCATAAACATCCAAACCCCTGCCCGTGCCAGGGCCGGCGACCGACCAGCGAGACGGCCGCAGCCGGTCTCGCGGGCGAGACTCTCGGGAAGGCGCTACGTGAGTCCCAACGGCTCCGACCGCTCGTCGCGGCGCCCGATGCGGCGGAAGCTGCCGCAGGTGCTTGCTGCGGGCCTGGTCCTGGCGACCGCTACTGGTTGCACATATAAGGACTTCCCCCGCCTCGGCATGCCAACGCCCGTCACCGACGAGGCGCCGCGGATCCTCTCTCTTTGGCAGGGCTCCTGGGCCGCCGCCCTCGCAACGGGCGTGCTGGTCTGGGGCCTGATCATCTGGAGTGTGATCTTCCACCGCCGCAGCAGGACCAAGGTGGAGGTCCCCGCGCAGACGCGGTACAACATGCCGATCGAGGCGTTGTACACGATCGTCCCGTTCATCATCATCGCGGTGCTCTTCTACTTCACCGCGCGTGATGAGAGCGCAATTCTCAAGACTTCCAAGAAGCCGGACCACATCGTCAACGTGGTGGGCTTCCAGTGGAGCTGGGCGTTCAACTACCTGGAGGACGTGGACGGCGACAAGGCGCGCTCGAACATCAACTCCAGCGCACTGGACGCGATCCCGGACAAGTGGAAGAAGGGCGCTCCGGCCGGTGCCGACGGCGTCTACGACGTGGGTACCCCCGGCGAGCGCAACCCGCAGACCGGTAACCCGGGCCCGACGCTGTGGCTGCCCAAGGGCGAGACGGTTCAGTTCGTGCTGACCTCGCGTGACGTCATCCACTCCTTCTGGGTGGTGCCGTTCCTGATGAAGCAGGACGTCATCCCGGGCCACACCAACGTCTTCGAGGTGACCCCCAACAAGGAGGGCACCTTCATGGGCAAGTGCGCCGAGCTCTGCGGTGTCGACCACTCCCGGATGCTCTTCAACGTCAAGGTCGTCTCCCCTGAGCGGTACCGGGAGCACCTGAAGGACCTGGCGAAGAAGGGCCAGACCGGATACCTGCCGTCGGGCATCAAGCAGACGGATCACGCCAGGAATGCGGAGACCAAGAACCAGTGAGCATCCTCAACGAACCTCAGGGTGCCGCCGCCGATACGGCTCCGGCAGCACCGCCCGTACGCAAGAAGCAACCCGGCATCGCCGCGGTGAAGTGGCTGACGACCACTGACCACAAGACCATCGGCACGATGTACCTGGTCACGTCGTTCGCGTTCTTCTGCGTCGGCGGACTGATGGCGCTGCTCATGCGCGCCGAGCTCGCCCGTCCCGGCACGCAGATGATGTCGAACGAGCAGTTCAACCAGGCGTTCACGATGCACGGCACGATCATGCTGCTGATGTTCGCGACGCCGCTGTTCGCCGGTTTCGCGAACTGGATCATGCCGTTGCAGATCGGCGCGCCCGACGTGGCGTTCCCGCGGCTGAACATGTTCGCCTACTGGCTGTACCTCTTCGGCTCGCTGATCGCGGTGGCCGGCTTCCTCACCCCGCAGGGTGCGGCGGACTTCGGCTGGTTCGCGTACTCGCCGCTCTCGGACGCGGTGCGTTCGCCGGGCGTCGGTGCCGATATGTGGATCATGGGTCTGGCCTTCTCGGGCTTCGGCACGATCCTCGGTTCGGTCAACTTCATCACGACGATCATCTGCATGCGGGCGCCTGGCATGACGATGTTCCGGATGCCGATCTTCACCTGGAACGTGCTGCTGACCGGTGTGCTGGTTCTGCTGGCCTTCCCGGTGCTGGCGGCGGCGCTGTTCGCGCTGGAGGCGGACCGTAAATTCGGGGCGCATGTCTTCGATGCGGCGAATGGCGGGGCGTTGCTCTGGCAGCATCTCTTCTGGTTCTTCGGCCATCCAGAGGTGTACATCATCGCGCTGCCGTTCTTCGGCATCATCTCCGAGGTCATTCCGGTGTTCTCCCGGAAGCCGATGTTCGGTTACATCGGTCTGATTGCGGCGACGATTTCGATTGCCGGTCTTTCGGTCACGGTGTGGGCGCACCACATGTATGTGACGGGCGGCGTGCTGTTGCCGTTCTTCTCGTTCATGACGTTCCTGATCGCGGTGCCGACCGGTGTGAAGTTCTTCAACTGGATCGGCACGATGTGGAAGGGCTCGTTGTCCTTCGAGACGCCGATGCTGTGGACGATCGGGTTCCTGATCACCTTCACCTTCGGTGGTCTGACCGGTGTCATCCTGGCTTCGCCGCCGATGGACTTCCACGTGTCCGACTCGTACTTCGTCGTGGCGCACTTCCACTACGTGGTGTTCGGTACGGTCGTCTTCGCGATGTTCGCCGGCTTCCACTTCTGGTGGCCGAAGTTCACCGGCAAGATGCTGGACGAGCGGCTCGGCAAGATCACTTTCTGGACGCTGTTCGTGGGCTTCCACGGCACCTTCCTCGTCCAGCACTGGCTGGGCGCCGAGGGCATGCCGCGGCGTTACGCGGACTACCTCGCGGCCGACGGCTTCACGACGCTGAACACCATCTCGACGATCAGCTCGTTCCTGCTGGGCCTGTCGATCCTGCCCTTCATGTACAACGTCTGGAAGACGGCGAAGTACGGCGAGAAGGTCGAGGTCGACGACCCGTGGGGCTACGGCCGCTCGCTGGAGTGGGCGACGTCCTGCCCGCCGCCGCGGCACAACTTCCTCACCCTGCCGCGTATTCGCTCCGAATCCCCGGCGTTCGACCTGCACCACCCGGAGATCGCAGCCCTCGATGCGCTGCACAACGGCCGCGCCTCCGAGGACGACAAGGCCCTCGCCGGCGGCAAGGAGGCGGGCAAGTGAAGATCCAGGGCAAGATGTTCATCTGGCTCTCCGTCTTCGTCCTCGCCATGGCGATCGTCTATGGCGTCTGGTCGAAGGAGCCGGCGGGTACCACCGCTCTGTTCCTCGCCTTCGGCCTGTGCATCATGGTCGGCTACTACCTGGCCTTCACGGCCCGGCGGGTCGACGCGGGTGCGCAGGACAACGAGAACGCCGAGGTCTCGGACGACGCCGGTGAGCTGGGCTTCTTCAGCCCGCACAGCTGGCAGCCGCTGTCCTTGGCCGTCGGCGGCGCGCTCGCCTTCCTGGGCGTCGTCTTCGGCTGGTGGCTGCTGTACTTCTCCCTCCCGGTGATCCTCGTCGGCCTCTTCGGCTGGGTCTTCGAGTACTACCGCGGCGAGAACCGCACGCAGTAACCACGGCGCATGTGCCGTACGGCGGGCCCGGACACCTCAACAGGTGTCCGGGCCCGTCTCGTTTGGCGGCCGGGGGCAGACCCGTTTGCAGTCCTCCAGCGCGCTGAGACAGGTGATTCTTCATATTTTTGGGGCATGAGTCACAGACCTCGAACCCGGACGGTGCTGAGCTGCGGCCTCCTGCTCGTGCCCCTTGCGGTGAGCGCCACCGCGTGCGGGGGCTCGGATTCGGAAGCGCTCTCCGCCAATCCCTACGACGCGGCCGACCAGATCACGGCCAACACCCCCGACGGCAACAAGAAAGCGGACCCCGACAAGCCGCTGGAGGTGTCCGTCAAGGGGGACGAAGCGCGGATCACGGACGTGACCGCCACCGACACCACCGGGCGCGCCGTCCGCGGCGAGCTGAGCGCCGACGGCAGGCACTGGCGCACCACGGTGCCACTGGCCGCCGGCAGCCGCTACACGGTGCGGGTGAGCACCGAGGAGGAGGACGGCTCGCCCGGCCGTAAGACGCTCGTGGTCAACACCCGCGGCGCGGACGGCCAGTTGACCGCCACCTTCGGCCCGAAGGAGGGCGAGTACGGCGTCGGCCAGCCGGTCACCGCCGAGCTGAGCCAGCCGATCAAGGACCAGAAGGCCCGTGCCGTCGTCGAGAGCGCCCTGAAGGTCGACTCCATGCCGCGGGTCCAGGGCTCCTGGCACTGGGTGGACGACAAGAAGCTGCACTTCCGCCCGAAGGAGTACTGGCCCGCCCACGCCACCATCTCCGTGCACAGCAACCTGGCGGGCCTGAAGGTCGCCAAGGGGCTCTACGGAGGCCCGTCCAAGCCCGTGAAGCTCACCACCGGCGACCGGGTGGAGGCCATCACCGACGCGGCGACGCACCAGATGACGGTGCTGCGCAACGGTGAGTCGATCAACACCATCCCCGTGACCACCGGCAAGCCCGGCTTCTCCACCCGCAACGGCGTCAAGGTCGTCCTCGGCAAGGAGAGCTTCGTACGGATGCGCAGCTCGACGGTCGGCATCGCCGCCGGGAGCGGAGACTCCTACGATCTGCCGGTCTACTGGGCCACCCGGGTGACCTGGAGCGGCGAGTACGTCCACGCCGCACCCTGGTCCGTCGGATCGCAGGGCGCGGCGAACGTCAGCCACGGCTGCACGGGCATGTCGACGAGCAACGCCCAGTGGTTCTTCAACACCGTGCGGGTCGGCGACATCGTCAAGGTCGTCAACAGCGGCGGCGACACCATGACGCCGTTCGACAACGGCTTCGGCGACTGGAACATGCCCTGGCAGGAATGGCGCGACGGCAGCGCGGTGAAGAGCAAGGCCTCCGGCACCACAGGAGCGGCCGAGCGCGCCCAGAACCCCGCCGACGACGCCAGGCTGCGCCCGAAATTCTGAGCGCCGCCCAGCGGGCCGCTCAGGCCTGTACGAGGTGCCTGCGGCGCAGCAGGCCGGCCAGGGCGTCGGCGAAGGCCACCGGGTCCAGCGGATGCGTCACCGCGGCGTCCGCACGGCTCCAGGTCGCCAGCCAGGCGTCCTGGGGACGGCCGATCAGCAGCAGCACCGGCGGGCACCGGAAGATCTCGTCCTTGATCTGCCGGCAGACACCCATCCCGCCCGCGGGCGCCGTCTCGCCGTCCAGCACGCAGACGTCGATGCCGCCCTGCTCCAGGGCGGTGAGGACGGCGGGCGCGGTGGCGCACTCCAGGATCTCGATCTGCGGGGCATCGGCGGCGGGGCGCCGTCCGGCCGCCAGCCGGACCTGCTCGCGGGTGTTGGCGTTGTCGCTGTAGACCAGCACCGTGGCAGTCGCCTGCATCGTTCCTCCACGCTTCGTAGCGGCACAGCATCGGGTGGGGCGGATGCTACTCCCGCGGCGGGTGTCCGCAGGAGGGGTTGGCCGGAACCAAGATCTGCCCGACGGGCCGTCAGGGCGGGCTCCGGCGGCGCGGGCGGGTGGGTGGCGCGCCCGGTGCGTCCCCCCTTCGAGCGACCGCCGAAATGGCCCGTACGAGCAGGGCATACGCCCTTGACACACCGAACGGCACCCCCCGGAGTGAGGGCGGGATAAGCGACCGACATAATGTCGGTCGTGGCGACAGCAACGACAGTAGAAACCGGGCACGCGCACCCGTCGGTCAATCGGCCGAACCTCACCAGCGTCGGAACCATCATCTGGCTGAGTTCCGAGCTGATGTTCTTCGCGGCCCTCTTCGCGATGTACTTCACCCTTCGTTCGGTGACCGGATCCGAGTATTGGAAGGAATCCGCCAGTGCGCTGAATCTTCCGTTCTCAGCGACCAACACCACGATCCTGGTGCTCAGCTCTCTGACCTGCCAGCTCGGCGTTTTCGCGGCCGAGCGTGGCGATGTCAAGAAGCTCCGGGCCTGGTTCGTGGTCACCTTCATCATGGGTGCGATCTTCATCGGCGGTCAGGTCTTCGAGTACACGGAGCTGGTCAAGCACGAGGGCCTGTCGCTCTCGTCCGGCCCGTACGGCTCGGTGTTCTACCTGACCACCGGCTTCCACGGACTGCATGTGACGGGCGGTCTGATCGCCTTCCTGCTGGTCCTGGGCAGGACGTACGCGGCCAAGAGGTTCACCCACACGCAGGCCACCGCGGCCATCGTCGTGTCCTACTACTGGCACTTCGTCGATGTCGTCTGGATCGGCCTCTTCGCCACGATCTACCTGATCAAGTAGTCCGGGCCCGTACCGGCTCGCATCAGACAGACATATCCAAAGCATCGACGCAGAAGATCCTGACACCGGGGTAATCCGTGAAAAAGCTCTCCGCACGACGGCGCCATCCGCTGGCGGCGCTCGTCGTCCTACTCTTCGCGCTGGCGGTCACTGGGGGGCTGTACGCCGCGTTCGCGCCGGCGGACAAGGCTCAGGCCGATGACACCGCCCAGTCCCTTGCCGTCAAGGAGGGCAAGAAGCTCTTCGCCGTGGGCTGCGCCAGCTGCCACGGCACCGGCGGTCAGGGCACCTCCGACGGCCCGAGCCTGGTCGGCGTCGGCGCCGCAGCCGTGGACTTCCAGGTGGGCACCGGCCGTATGCCGGCCCAGCAGCCCGGCGCCCAGGTGCCGCGGAAGAAGAACATCTACACCAACGCCCAGATCGACCAGCTCGCGGCCTACGTCGCGTCGCTGGGCCCCGGCCCGAGCGTGCCGTCCAAGGAGCAGTACAGCCCCGAAGGCGCCAACATCGGCAAGGGCGGCGAGCTGTTCCGCACCAACTGCGCGCAGTGCCACAACTTCACCGGCAAGGGCGGCGCCCTCACCGACGGCAAGTTCGCACCGACGCTCGAGGGCGTGGACCCGAAGCACATCTACGAGGCCATGGAAACCGGCCCGCAGAACATGCCCTCCTTCGGTGACGGCTCGCTGTCGAAGGAGAACAAGAAGGACATCATCGCGTACCTCGGCGCCGTCAACGGCGATGATTCCGAGAGCCCCGGCGGCCTCGACCTCGGTGGTCTCGGTCCGGTCAGTGAGGGTCTCTTCGGCTACATCTTCGGCCTGGGCGCGCTGATTGCGGTCGCCATCTGGGTCGCAGCCCGGACTACGAAGGCCAAGAAGTCATGAGCGAGACTGGACGACACGAAGACGTGCCAGAAGAAACCCTTCCCAGTGAGCGGGAGACGGCTCACGAAGGCGCGGTGGCCACGGCGGAGAACCCGTTCGCGGACCCGGGCCTGCCGCCCCACGAGCACCGTGCCCAGGACATCGACGAGCAGGCCGCCCGGCGCTCCGAGCGCACCGTGGCCTTCCTCTTCCTGGTGTCCATGGTGGCCACGGTCGGCTTCATCGCCTCGTACGTGGCGATCCCGATCGACAAGATCGTCTACATCTGGCCGCTGGGTCACATCAGCGCGCTGAACTTCGCGCTCGGTCTGACGCTCGGCGCGGCGCTCTTCTGCATCGGCGCCGGTGCGGTCCACTGGGCCCGCACGCTGATGTCGGACGAGGAGGTCGCCGACGAGCGCCACCCGATCGAGGCCGCGCCCGAGGTCAAGGCCAAGGTCATGGCGGACTTCGCACAGGGTGCGAAGGAGTCGCAGTTCGGCCGCCGCAAGCTGATCCGCAACACGATGTTCGGTGCGCTGGCCCTGGTGCCGCTCTCCGGTGTCGTCCTGCTGCGCGACCTCGGGCCGCTGCCCGGGAACAAGCTGCGCACCACGGGCTGGAAGAAGGGCGTCCGCCTGGTCAACCAGGCGACCAACCTCCCGCTGCGTCCCGAGGACATCGCGGTCGGCTCCCTGACGTTCGCCATGCCCGAGGGCCTGGAGGAGGACGACGAGGAGTTCGCCGAGAAGATCGCCAAGGACGCCCTGATGATCGTGCGGATCCAGCCGCAGAACATCAAGGACAAGCACGAACTCTCCTGGTCGCACGAGGGCATCGTGGCGTACTCGAAGATCTGCACCCACGTGGGTTGCCCGATCAGCCTGTACGAGCAGCAGACGCACCACGTGCTCTGCCCCTGCCACCAGTCGACGTTCGACCTCTCTGACGGCGGTCGGGTGATCTTCGGTCCCGCCGGGCACGCCCTGCCGCAGCTGCACATCACAGAGAAGGACGGCTTCCTGGAGGCCGCAAACGGCTTCGAGGAGCCCGTCGGCCCGAGCTTCTGGGAGCGCGGATGAGTAACGAGACAACCGCGACCACCACACGTCGTGGCCAGGCGCCACGGGGCGAGCGGATCGCGGACTGGGCGGACGGCCGGCTGGGCATCTACAGCCTCGCCAAGTCCAACATGCGCAAGATCTTCCCGGACCACTGGTCCTTCATGCTCGGTGAGGTCGCGCTCTACAGCTTCATCATCATCATCCTGACCGGTGTCTATCTGACGCTGTTCTTCCACCCGAGCATGGCCGAGGTGACCTATCACGGTTCCTATGTGCCCATGCAGGGGATCCGGATGACGCAGGCCTTCGAGTCGACGCTGGACATCAGCTTCGACGTCCGGGGCGGGCTGCTTATAAGGCAGATCCACCACTGGGCCGCGCTGGTGTTCCTGGCCGCGATGATGGTCCACATGATGCGGGTGTTCTTCACGGGCGCCTTCCGCAAGCCGCGCGAGGTCAACTGGCTGTTCGGCTTCCTGCTGTTCGTGCTGGGCATGTTCACCGGCTTCACCGGCTACTCGCTCCCCGACGACCTGCTCTCCGGCACCGGTGTGCGGTTCATCGAGGGCGTCATCCTGGCGATGCCGCTGGTCGGTTCGTACCTCCAGTTCTTCATCTTCGGCGGGGAGTTCCCGGGGCACGACATCATCCCGAGGTTCTTCACGGTGCACGTCCTGCTGCTGCCGGGCATCATGCTCGGCCTGCTGGTGGCGCACCTGATCCTGGTCTTCTACCACAAGCACACCCAGTTCCCGGGTGCCGGCAAGACCAACAACAACGTCGTGGGCATGCCGCTGCTGCCGGTCTACATGGCCAAGGCCGGAGGCTTCTTCTTCCTGGTCTTCGGTGTGATCGCCGCGATCGCCGCGATCGCCAGCATCAACCCGGTGTGGGCGATCGGCCCCTACCGGCCCGACCAGGTCTCCACCGGCGCCCAGCCCGACTGGTACATGGGCTTCGCCGAGGGTCTGGTGCGTGTCATGCCGGGCTGGGAGTGGAACTTCTGGGGTCACACCGTCAACTTCGGCGTGCTGATCCCGATCATCATCTTCCCGCTGGTCCTGGTCGCGATCGCGGTCTACCCGTTCGTCGAGTCCTGGGTCAAGGGCGACAAGCGCGAGCACCACATCCTGGACCGCCCGCGCAACGTCCCGACCCGGACCGGCTTCGGTGTGGCCTGGCTGATCGCGTACTTCGTGATGCTGATCGGTGGCGGCAACGACCTGTGGGCGACGCACTTCCACCTGTCGATCAACTCGATCACCTGGTTCGTCCGGATCGCGTTCTTCGTCGGGCCGGTGCTGGGCTTCATCGCCACCAAGCGGATCTGCCTGGGCCTCCAGCGCCGTGACAGGGACAAGGTGCTGCACGGACGCGAGTCCGGCATCATCAAGCGCCTGCCGCACGGTGAGTTCATCGAGGTCCACGAGCCGCTCGACCAGGAGCAGCTGCACGTGCTCACGCAGCACGAGCAGCCCGCGCCGCTCGAGCTCGGCCCGGAGGTCGACGAGAACGGTGTGGCACGCAAGGTGTCGCGCTCGCAGAAGCTCCGCGCCAAGCTCTCGAAGAGCTACTACGGCGAGGACAGCGTCATCGCCAAGCCCACGGTGGAGGAGTACAAGGAGATCACCAGCGGCCACGGCCACCACTGATCACCTCGGCGCCGCGTAGCGCACCGTAGGGAGTACGCCACCCAGAGGGCCCCGTCCGATCACCGGACGGGGCCCTCCGGCGTCCGGGGCGGCTCGATAGGGTGACGGCATAAGCAGGAGACAAACCAGGAGTGTGGACCATGAACGTTGTGACCCCGGTTGGCGGCGACAGCGTGGCGGCCCACACCTGGCCGGCCCTGCTCAACGCCCTGCTCGACGGCCGTGACCTCGCCGCGGACGACACCGCATGGGCGATGGACAAGATCATGCGGGGCGAGGCCAGCGACGCCCAGATCGCCGGCTTCGTGGTGGCGCTGCGGGCCAAGGGCGAGACCGTCGCGGAGATCTCCGGCCTGGTGCGCACCATGTACGCCCACGCCCGGCTGATCGAGGTACCGGGCCCCAGCGTCGACATCGTCGGCACCGGCGGCGACGGCGCCAAGACCGTCAACATCTCCACGATGTCCTCGATCGTGGTGGCCGGCACCGGCGCCAAGGTCGTCAAGCACGGCAACCGCGCGGCGTCCTCGGCCAGCGGCGCCTCCGACGTGCTGGAGAAGCTCGGCGTCAATCTCGACCTCACCCCGCAGCGGGTCGTCGAGGTCGCCGAGGAAGCGGGCATCACCTTCTGCTTCGCGGTGAAGTTCCACCCCTCGCTGCGGCATGTCGCCAACGCCCGGGGCCAGCTCGGCATCCGTACGACGTTCAATGTGCTGGGCCCGCTGACCAATCCCGCGAAGGTCCGCGCCCAGGCGACCGGAGTCGCGGACGCCCGGATGGCGCCGATCCTGGCCGGGGTGCTCGCCGAGCGCGGCTCCTCCGCGCTGGTCTTCCGCGGCGACGACGGCCTGGACGAGCTGACCACGACCGCGACCTCCCGGGTCTGGATCGTCCGGGACGGCACGGTGCGCGAGGAGGCCTTCGACCCGCGGGACGTGGGGATCGAGCTGGTGCCGGTGGAGGCGCTGCGCGGCGCGGACGCCTCGTACAACGCGGAGGTGGCCCGCCGGCTGCTGGACGGCGAGACCGGTCCGGTGCGTGATGCGGTGCTGCTGAACTCCGCGGCGGCACTGGTCGCGCTGGAGCCGTCCGACGCCCCGCTGGCCGCACAGATCCGGGCCGGCATCGACAAGGCCGCCGCCGCGATCGACTCCGGAGCGGCCCGGCAGGCGCTGGAGCGCTGGGTGGCCGCCAGCAACGCATGAGCCAGCGGTGACGCAGAGTGTGACGCAAGCCCCGGTCCGGTATACGGACCGGGGCTTGCGTGATGTTGCCCGTGTGGCATGATTCTGCCCAGGTCACGAGTGACAGCGATGCAGGCCCCGGCCCGCTGTCCGGCAACCCTCCTTCCGTGGCGGGGTGCCCCGGGTGATGACCAGGCCGTAGGCAGCGAGGTCTGCGGCAAGCGCGGATCCCTCGCCAGGGATCCTGGTCGTCGAGGGAGAACTTCCGTGAATCAGCGAATGCGATAGGGCTCGACGGCCCCTTTTCCGCATCCCTTTTTCTTCCCCGTTGCGGCGCCGTGCGGTGCGCTCCTTGCGCCCCCGCCCGCAGCGAATTCGCTTACCTCTTACGGGAGTTCGCCATGTCTGTTTCCGTCGTTGCCGCCGACCGTTCCGTCTGTGCCCCGCTGCCGGTCCTCGGCCGGGATGTCCGGGTCCCGCTCGTGACCGGCGGCGAGGTCGACTACGCCGCGCTGGACTACGCCGCCAGCGCCCCCGCGCTCCAGCGGGTCTGGGACGACGTCGCGGCCTACGCCCCGTACTACGGCAGCGTGCACCGCGGCGCCGGGTACCTCTCGCAGCTGTCCACCGACCTCTTCGAGAACAGCCGCCGGACCATCGAGGAGTTCCTCGGCTGCGGAGCCGAGGACCAGGTGATCTTCACCCGCTCGACCACCGACTCCCTCAACCTGCTCGCCGCCGTCCTCCCGCAGGACACCCGGGTGTTCGTCTTCGAGACCGAGCATCACGCCTCGCTGCTGCCGTGGGAGCAGCGCGCAGACGTCGCGGTGACGTACCTCAATGCGCCGCGCACCCCGCAGCAGGCGGTGGACACCCTGGAGAAGGCGCTGGCCGAACGCGAGCCCTACGGCCCCGCGCTGGTCTGCGTGACGGGCGCCTCGAACGTGACCGGTGAGCTGTGGCCGGTACGGGAGCTGGCGGCCGCCGCGCATGCGCACGGCGCGCGGATCGTGCTGGACGCGGCGCAGCTCGTCCCGCACCACCCCGTGGACCTCGCCGAACTGGACGTCGACTGGGTCGCCTTCTCCGGCCACAAGCTGTACGCGCCGTTCGGCGCCGGCGTGCTGGCCGGCCGCGCGGACTGGCTCCAGGACGCCGCACCGTACCTGGCCGGCGGCGGCGCCAGCCGCAAGGTCTCCCGGCGGACGGACGGCGGCGTGGACGTCGAGTGGCACACCACCGCCGCGCGGCACGAGGCCGGTTCGCCGAACGTCATCGGCGCCTACGCGATCGCCTCGGCCTGCCGGGCACTGTCCGAGGCCGGTTTCGAGGGCCTGATCGCCCGCGAGCAGGCCCTGATCACCCGGGTGCGGGAGGGCCTGACCGAGGTGCCCGAGGTCAACGTCCTCTCGCTCTTCGGCGAGGACGCCGCGCGGGTGGGGGTCCTCTCCTTCGTCGTCGAGGGCTGGAACAGCTCGCACTTCGCGGCGGCGCTCTCGGCGGAGTACGGCATCGGCGTCCGCGACGGCCTGTTCTGCGCACACCCCCTCGTACGGACCCTGCTGGGCAGCGAGCCGCAGGAGCCGGGCGAGTGCGGCGCCCCGGACTCGGCACCCGGCGAGCGCTCACTGAACGCCATCCGCGTGAGTTTCGGCGCCGGCACCCCCGACGAGCACGTCGAGCGCTTCCTCCGCGCCGTCAAGGAACTGGTGACGGACGGCGCCCGCTGGAACTACCGCACGGAGGGCGGGCGTTGTGTGCCCGCCGTTTAATCCCACGTTGTTGTCTGCGGCGCCGTAGTGGTTTGTCGCCGTTGCTCCCCCACTGCCTAAAGGGCGTGGGAGGTACCCCCAGCGGCGGGCGGGTCCGCTGCGCGGGGCTGTGGGT